>JBCCVR010000017.1:0-57677 GCA_039194995.1 Cyanobacteria bacterium P01_E01_bin.42
AAAAATATAGAAATAAAGAACACTAAAGATGCTTGCTAAAGACAAGCGATAGTCATTGAAAATTTTTTTAACTTTACCTTCATTTATAATTATTTTTTATTTATATGTTATTTTTACTGATTATTTGGCTCGGTTTGACGCTCATTTCTTGGAGTATTGGAATCGGTCTTTTATTTCATCTCGAAGCCGGATCTTTGGGCAAATCGGGCGATCGCGATATTTTAGCAATATGGTTGGGCGTGTCTGTCATTGCAATTTCGCTCTTAGGAGTTTGTTTATTTGTTCCCCTGTCCCCTAAAGTCGGATTAATTACAGCGATCGTCTTGTTGATTCTCGCTCAACCTCATCGGATAATTCCCAAACAGATCGAAAACTTTCAGACTCATTTCTCTTGGAAAAGAGCTATTTTTTTGGGATTGCTTGCTGTTATTGTTTCTGCCTTAGTTTCCCAAAAAATCACAGCTTACGATACGGGATTTTATCATTTTCCGGCAATTAAATGGTTATCTGAATATGGCTTGGTTTCGGGATTGAGTTTGCTTCACTATCCCCTCGGCTATCCTTCTTCTTGGCTTGCCGTTTCTGCCGTTCTCAATGCAGGCATCTTAACCGATCGCGGTGCAACAGTTATGGGGGGATTTGCCCTCATCCTTGCCCTTTCTCAAACTGCAATTTGCGGACAACGAATTATCAAACAAGAGCAACAACTCAGCGATTGGTTTTTCGTTATTTCGGCTTTTCTTTGTCTGCCTGTTTTAACTTGGTTTAGACTGCCCGTTTCTCCTTCTCCCGATGTTGCTGTCGTTATTTTATCAATGGTCGTCACTTGGACGATTTTAATTTTAAGCAACTCGCAACCCGACAGTAAAAAACATCCCTTCGATCCCTATTTAATTCCTGTTATTTTATCAGCAGGAGCAGTAACAAGCAAACTGAGTGCCTTGCCCCTCTTTCTAACAGCCGCTCTTTTTTTTGCGCTGAGTTGCGCTTGGCAATGGAAACGGGTTCTAGGAGGGGCAGCGATCGGAATGCTTTTACTTTTGCCGATGTTTAGCTTTGCCACAATTGCAACGGGCTGTCCGCTTTTTCCATCTGCCTTATTTTGTTTTAACAATCTGTCTTGGTCTCTTGGCACGGAAACCGTTCAAGAAATAACCCAAATTTTGCAAAATTGTGCGAGATGGACTTGTCCTCCCGACGCACCGCCAGATGCTCGAGAATGGGACTGGATCGGACATTGGCTGCAACAAGAAAAACGGGCGGTTTTTATCATTACCTTCTCAATTTTTTCTCTCCTTGCCTTGCGCAATAAACCTAAAATTGCCGGACAAAACTATTTAATTGGCTTGGGAGTTGTTGGGACGCTCTTTGTCATGTATGGCAGTCCTTATTTAAGGATTGGTATTGCATCTTTTTGTATCATTCCCGCATTACTCCTTGCCATCTATTGCCACGAGCGATCGCCAAATCAAGCAATGGCAATTTGGGCGATCGGTGGAACTGCTAATTTGTGGCTTCAGCCTTCAATCACTCTGCTATTACTCGGTGTTTTAGCGATCGCATCTCATCTTATTGTTTGGCGATACGCTCGGACTTTGAAAGCATCATTTCTATTGGGAATTTTTTGTTTTTTCGTAGGCTTGATTCCGCTTAAAATATATTTAAGCACGGAGGAATATCAACTCCATTGGTTCTTACCCGCCAAAATCCAAGCGCTGAATCCTTCTCCCTTGCTTAAAAAAGAAGCTGATAATTTTACTTATAATCTGCTCGATCCGAACTACCGTTGGGAACGAGCGCCCGGTTTCTTTACACCCGAGGATCGTTGCTGGAATATGGAACATCCTTGCACTCCCCAATTAACTCACCCCGATATTCGCCTGCGAAACCCCGATCGCGGATTAGCAGGAGGATTTATCCGAACTCGATAACTATGAAAACTATATTCCAAATTGTCCCGACTCTGCCCCCTAACGTTGATGGACTGGCAGACTATGCTTTCAATTTAGCGCAACAATTGCGACAAGATTTTCAGATTCTTACCCACTTTATCGTGGGAAATCCCCAATGGTCTGGAGCAAAAGAAATTGCCGGATTTCCCGTCACTCCACTTGCAAAACGTTCGTCACAATCTTTAGTTTCTCAACTCGATTGCAATCTACCAATTTTCCTTAACTATGAAGGATATGGATATGCCAAACGCGGTTATCCCCTTTGGTTGCTGCAAGGGTTAAAACAATGGAAAAAAATCGCTCAAAAACCTCTCGTGACCATGTTTCACGAAATTTATCCCTATGATTGCGGTCCCCCGTGGACGAGTTCATTTTGGCTATCCCCGTTACAGAGAAAACTAGCCGCAAAATTATTGCAAATTAGCGATCGCGCTATCACGAGCAAGCAAAGTTATGCGACTCTTCTTCAACAGTTAAGCCCCAAAAAATTTCGAGATATCTTAGTTTTACCTGTCTTTTGCAGCATTGGCGAACCAGAGCAAATTCTGCCCTTAAAACAGCGTCAGCGACGAATGATTATTTTTGGACATTGTAATAGTCGAGCGCTAGTTTACCGCAGGAACTTAACTGCTTTGAAAAACATTTCTCAGCGCTTAAAAATTGAAGAAATTTACGATATTGGCGTTCCCACAGGTTTGCAGCTACCACGCGTTAATAACATCACCGTGACAGAAATGGGAGTAACTCCAGCCGAGGAAATCTCTCAACTAATGTTAGATTCAATTGCAGGATTTTTGAGCTTTATTCCACCAGAATATTTAGCAAAATCTACTATTTTTGCCTCCTATTGCGCTCATGGTTTAATTCCAATTTTAACAGAATCATCTCCTCGGACGACTGATGGGTTAGAATGCGATCGGCATTACTATTCAGCTAATGCAAATTCATCCACTTTAACTCTCGAACAAAGTCAGCATATTGCCGATCGCGCTCGTGAATGGTACTCTCATCATAATTTACCGAAGCAGGCCGGCGCGATCGCCCATGTTTTAAAGAATATTGAGAACGATTAGCTTTTTTTATACCATCTTCTTCTAATGCCGGATCAAATCTCTATTAAATCTCCCGATCTTTTCAATTGCTGGATTAGTCCAATTTTGCAATATTACGTTATTGCCAATTTTATCCTAATTTTAGGAGGGATCATTCTGGATTTTTGTTCTCTTTTAAACAAAAGAATACTTTGGATATTAATATGGATTATTCTTTTGATTTTAGCGATTTCAAAGATTAAAAAAAATAGAGTTTTATCAAGAATAAATAAAATATTCTATGAAACGAAAAAAGGTGTTTTTTTATTGAGGAAGAGCGAACGAATATTTATTTTTTTTACGCTGCTTACCACCTTTATCAATCTACTGACTTGTTTGTTTCTATATGCCTATAACTGGGACAGTATGTCTTATCATTTAGCTAGAGTAATGTATTTTATCCAAAATCAAAATACAGATTTTTTTAATGCAAGCTATTGGGCGCAAGTTTTTCATCCTGTATATAGTTCTTATCTTAATATTTCCTTTTTGATGTTATTTGGTGATGAGAGGGGAATGAATTTAGTTCAATTTGTAGGAGGATGTTTTTCTGCTTTTTCCGTTTTTGGAATTGCCTTATTTTTTAGTAAAAATTTTGTTGCATCAATGCTATCGGGATGTTTATTTTTAAATTTGACGCAAGTTAGCTTACAAATGACATCAACTCAGAACGATTTATGGATGAGTAGTTTGTTAGGATGCGGTCTTTATTTTCTCATTTTATTAAAAAAGGAAAAATCCATTCATTTAATATTGTTTAGTTGTTTGAGTATCGCGATCGCATTGGGGGGGAAATTATCGGGTGTATTATATATCCCTTCTCTTTTAACTCTCTTAGCGATTTTCATTAGAGATCGTAAAATTCAATTCTGGTACTGCATTGTTTTGGTTCTTCTGACTTCCTTGATTTTTTTTACATCCGGTTACTGGGAAAATTTAACTCACTTTGGTACGATTGCCGGTTCTCAAGCAGTATTAGAAGAGCATTCCCTCAAAAACTTTACAATGATACAAAGATTGAAATTGGGTCTAGAAAATACTTTGCGTTATTGTACTCATTTTTTCTCTCTAGATGGAATGCCCAACATTGGCATCATTGGAGAAATTCATCGAGGAATGAAAAAAGTATTTGTTACCTTTTTTCAATTGCTTGGAATAAACCTTTATAATCAAGAAGGAACAAGAGCACCTTTTGTTATTGACGGTCCCTATGCCAATGAAAATATATCCTATTGGGGAATTTTGGGTTTTTTGGTCTGGGGTTCGGCTTTATCGAGTATTTTTCTAAAAAAATTTAGGTATTTCTTCCCTCTTGCTCTCAGCGCAATTATTTTCTTGCTCGCTCAATCTTTTTCTAGCCAATACGATCCTTGGAGAGGCCGCTATTTTATTGCTTGTTCAATTTTTGCAACTCCCATCACTTCCATCGCGTTTTCACGGCAATCCTGCCATAAAGTAGTCAATTTTATCTTGATTGCATTCTTATTTTTGGGATCTTTTTCTTCTATGACAACCTTGATTCTTAGAAGAGATCGTCCTCTAATTCCTTATCGAGGAACGGAATCAATTTTGACAATGAATCGAATCGAACAACTCACATCAGAACGCACAGTTTTAACTCAACCTGCGATCGCAATAACAGACTGGCTCGATCGACATACCGATCTTCCCCTGTACACGATACTACCTGCAAATTTTTACGAATATATTTTATTTAGAGGAAATCAAGTCATCCCTCTCCATGGAATCCTCAAACCTTTTCAAGAAAAAATGCTAGTTTCGATTGATACTGGATTGTTACTGTACGATCGAAACATTTACTCCAATTACCAAGAAGAAGATATTCGATTTGGGGCAAATTTGTTTGGGAGAGTGATTAGAGGAACATCTCCATAATTTTTAAATCATAATTATAGAACGCGATCGCGTAAATTTTAGAAAACAATAAGAGCAAGTGATATTCAAAAAATTCTCAAATTTGGTTTTCAAAAATAAGCTCAAATCGGGCTTATACATGATCTTGGTAATTTCAATCTTCTGGTTCTGCTTATATCGCTTAGGATTTCCTCAGCCGATGGGCGACGATCTATTTTTTATCGGTGCGGCAATTAACCTTGCTAAAACCGGAGAATTGACGAATCCTTGGTTATCAATGTGGTCGGAACAAACTGTCGATCGCTTTTTTGTTCAGCCTCCCTTTCATTCTTATACTCTCGCTGGCTGGATTACTTTATTTGGAAATAGTACAGATAGTCTACTTTTATTTCAATGTACCTGTTACTGTTTATTTTCGATCTTTGCAGCTTTAATCTTAAGGAAATACAAATTTTCTGAGTTATCAATTTATTGCATTCCCTTAGTCTATACAACTTGGATGGCAATTGCAGGTTTGCGCCAAGATGCTTTAGGAATGGCTTATTTAGCAATTGGACTTTGGGCGTTAATTCACGATTCTGCCCTACGCTATTTTTGGGCATCTCTATTTTTAGGTTTGGCAATTTGTACCTCTCCCGTACTTCTTGCTTATGCAGTTCCTTTTTCTTTGGGAATTGCGATCGCCAATTTACACAAAAACTCAAAGCTCGATTGGCACTATTTTCTCAGAAGAATTCTTGCCCTTCTCTCAGCTATTTTTATTGTTTCATTATTACTACTTTGGGCGATCGATTTTCAACTCTTTCATTTTCTGGACGATCTATCTTGGCACGCATCCTTTCGCGTCGTTCCTCTCGATCGAGTCATTCCAGAAGCGATGTTCATTGTCACTACTGGCTATGGAGAAATTATTTATGGTTCTCTCTATACAACTTATTTGATTTTACTCTTTTTTCTGATAAAAAATAGAAAAAAGAGTAACACTCGTGTTATTTATTTTGCTTTTCTACTCAATCTTGCTTTAGGAATTAATATGATTTTATATGTTAGTACGCTATACTACAATTTCAACTTTTTTTGTTGGCTGGGCGTGGTTATCCTCCTTTTTGAGATTAGTTTTGATAAAATTTTAAGAATTACTCTAGCGTTTCTGTGTCTTGTTGTATTTCTAATTTATCAAAGTCAATTGATTGTGGGAGTAATCAGTCAAAATCATCCACCAAACAGCAAATATGAATCTACTCTACAGTGGGTCAAAGAAAACCCCGATCGCAATTATGCAATTGATGATGTTGCTGCCCGTGTTGTCTTTGATTACAATCTACCCAATAACTCGATTGCTTGGAATTTCTCTAATAATCCAGAGATTTTTTGGCCCGAATCAGTTCGTGAAAAACCTTTGAATACAGTCTGGATTATCTCTCCGGCTAAAGCCGCATTAACCCTCGATCTCCCCGACTATGAAAGAGTCAAACTTTTCGGTCGTACATTTAATAGTATACCGCGATCGCCCTACGATGTTACGATCGTTGAGTAGAGAATTAGGGATTAACTTTTATCTCTTCCCACACCGATGCTGAGTTTAAAATATAAAGATAGCGATTTTGTGGATTGCCTCGTAATTTTAAATGGTCTACCCTTTCGGGAGCAAGGAGGAGTAGATTAAAATTCACTAAAGGTTCGGATAAAATTTCTCGATCGCTAGGAGAAAACAAAACCTTAGAATCCTGCTGTCTTTGCGCTTTCGGTGGCGGCCAAGTAAATTGAATTCTAGCTTTTTCGGAAAGAGATTGCCACGTTGCTTTTCGCTCTTGTTTTAATAAAGCATTCTGCTCGTTTTCATTAACAACGAGCAATTTTCCAAACAAGCGAAATTGCTCCCGAGTTTCGCTAAAATACCAGCAGATTTCCCCCCAATGACAATGTTGAATTTCCTCTATTTTTTCACTACGAGAATCGGTAATCATTTTTAAGCGATCGCTATCTTGACAAAAGCCCCGAAAAACGATGGTACGATTAGCGGGATATCCTGCTGGCGTAACGGTAGCCAATTGAAAATAACGAGAGAAAGGCACGCGACGATTACGATGTAGAGCGGCTTTGAGATGCGATCGCCAAGGAGCAGGAGACATAAGAAATTATTGCAAGGCGGCAGATCCAAAGGTAGCATTAAATCGACGACACCCGATAGCAATGGATTGATATTGACTCACTTCTTTTACTATCGTCACGGTGACTGAGCGCATTCTGACAACAACCCGAGCATCCTGTCAGTCTCTTCTGAATTTTCCTCGAGTGATTAAAGTTATGCCCGAATTTTCTTGCGATCGCTATTATCGTTACGCCGAATTGAGCCAAATTCTCCAAGATTTCGCTGCCGAATTTCCCCAGCTTCTTAAGTTGGGAAGTATCGGGAAAAGTTATGAAGGACGGGATATTTGGCTACTGGAAGCGACCAATTTTGCTACGGGAAACCCGGAAGAAAAACCCGCTTTGTGGGTTGATGGGAATATTCACTCCTCAGAAGTCGCCGCTTCAGCAGTCTGTCTCTATTTCATCAATACTCTCATGCAAGGATACGGTCAAGACCCTGATACTACAAGATGTTTGGATACCCGTGCCTTTTACATTTGCCCCCGGATCAACCCCGATGGTGCAGAACTGGCTCTTGCAGACTCACCTAAATTTATTCGTTCGGGAACGCGGATTTATCCTCCTTCTTTACCCGATAAAAATGACTTAATTGAAGAAGATATCGATGGTGACGGACGACACCTCACGATGCGAATTCCCGATCGCAATGGTGCCTGGAAAATTTGTCCCGAAGAGCCTCGCTTGATGATTCCCCGCGAACCGACGGAAACGGGAGGGCAATATTATCGCCTCCTTCCCGAAGGAACGATCGCCAATTACGATGGCTCTCTCATCAATACTCCTCCTCCCAAGGAAGGATTAGACTTCAATCGTAATTTTCCCTATCAGTGGCGACCCGAATGCGAACAATTTGGGGCGGGAGAGTATCCCACCTCAGAACCGGAAGTTCGTGCCGTTGTGGATTTCATTGCCTCTCATCGCAATTTAACCGGAGCGATCGCTTTTCATACCATGAGTGCGGTATTATTGCGTCCTTATAGCAACCAAAGCGATGAGAACTTCCCGATCTCGGATTTGCGAGTTTACGAACATATTGGTAAAAAAGGAGAAGAAATTACGGGTTATCCTGCCGCGTCGATTTTCCACGAATTTCGACGCGATCGCAAAGATAATACCTCGGGGGCGTTGGATGATTGGTGTTACGAGGAACGGGGAATTTTTGCTTGGACGGTAGAATTATGGAGTCCCATCCGTCAAGCAGGGATTCAAAACTATCATTATACTCAATGGTTTAAAGAACATCCTTTCGAGGACGATCTGGCAATTTTACGCTGGAATGATGAGGTATTAGACGGCAAAGGTTATGTAGATTGGTATCCTTTTGAGCATCCCCAATTGGGTAAAATTGAGTTAGGTGGTTGGGATGCGTTTTCGTTTTGGCGCAATCCTCCTTTATTTTTACTAAAAAAAGAAATTGCACCCTTTCCAAAATGGTTAATTTGGCATTTATTAATCTCTCCTCTGCTGTCGATTCGAGAGGTTAAAGTAGAGCGCATGGGAACGCAATTGTATTTAGTTCAACTGGTGGTAGAAAATACGGGCTGGCTACCCACTTATGTCGCGAAAAAAGCATTGGAGAAGAAGTTAACGAGAGGGTGTATCGCGACGATTGAATTGCCAGAAGGGGCGAGTTTATCAATGGGAGAACCCGAAGAAATGCTGGGGGAATTGGAAGGACGCACTTATCATTCTTCTGCCGTCATTTGGCGGGGTAGCGATGCAACAAAAGATCGTGCCAAAGTTGAATGGTTGATACGGTCTTCTGGGGGCATTGTTAAGCTGGAAGTTCGCTGCGATCGCGCGGGTGTCGCAAGAACGGAAGTTGAGTTAAAATAGAGCTTATGAATTCGATAAAAATGATGAAATCTGCTCAATTCAAACCCAAATCAACTTTTTTTGAGTTCCTCAAAAACCTTCCCGATGAAGAAGGTTATTATGAATTGGCGCATGGCGAAATTAATCGGCGACACGTCACGCGACAACATGACATCCTTGCCGATCTAATTGCAGATATTTTACACAAAGAAGTCGAACGACTCAATCTGAATTATCGAGTTTCTGGTAGAATTATGTTGTGTACGCAAACAGAAGACGAGCAAGAACAAGGACGCTATCCTGATATAACTGTTGTAGATAAAACTTTATGGGAATCTCAACCTACTGCCTATTCCGCACTTCTCGATCCGCCGCAATTAGCAGTTGAAGTTGTTTCCACTAATTGGGAGGATGATTATATCGATAAACTGGCAGAATATCAGCATTTGGGTATTGTTGAATACTGGATTGTAGATTATCTCGCGATCGGGAGTCGGACTTATCTGGGAAATCCCAAACAACCAACGATCTTTATCTTTACGCTTGATGATAAAGGAGTCTATCAAATGCAGGCTTATCGAGAAAGCGATCGCCTTGTTTCTCCTACTTTTCCCAAACTGAATTTAACGGTTTCAGAAATTTTTGACGAGTTAAAATAACGGGAACGGTAGGACTTGAACCTACAACACCCGATTTAGAAGATCGGTGCTCTGTCCATTGAGCTACGCTCCCAGTTATTTGCATTATACTACAAATATAATACAAAATGCAAATTTCTCGATATTTCGAGAGCAACTTGACATCAACACGATCGCGAACTATGAGGATCGAAGGAGGTAGGCTTGACGGAAAAGGAGATGACGAGATGGCAAAAATTTTATTGGGGTTGGACGATCTTTGCCCTTTGTTTCAAAGTTGCCTCTCTCCTGTCCTCCATGGGTGGCGATCGCAACGATCTCGCCTTATACGAGGAGACTCAAACGCCTGTAAAAGAACCGATAGCCATTGAACTTTGTTCGGTAGAAAAACAGGCGATCGCCGATGGGGATACCATGAGAGTCACTTGCGACGATCGCGAGTTAACCATTCATCTTTGTGGCATTGATGCACCGGAAATCGGTCAACCCTTGGGAATTGAAGCACGGGATTACTTGCGATCGCTTTTACCTGAAGAAGAAACGATTATCGTTTTAGCATTCGATCGCGATGCACAAGGCGATTTTATTGTTCAAGCGATCGCGAGTGACGCTAAATTCGTCCACGAGGAAATGGTGCGATCGGGGATGGCTTGGCATGATGAAGAGGTGAGTGAGGTCTGTTCGATCGGCAGTCTGCTCGAGAGTGCGGCAAGGTCTGCAAAAGAGAAAAAGTTAGGGGTTTATGCAAATCCAAATACCATGACACTTTGGGAATGGAGAGAGAGCGATGAAAGTAAAACACAATAGATTTGTAACGCTTGGTAACATGAGAAGGGTAGGGGTAAAATCCGAGTAGAAATTTCAAGGAATGAGAGAAACTGATGTCAGATTTATCCCCCAACTCCGAACCCTCCCTCTGGATGATTACCGCAACGCCGACAACTGAAGCATCTGAGGGCGAGAAATCCGGTGACAGTTTTCAAGGGGGCGTTTTGGGAGGTGGCACGCCAGCGAAGGAAACGAAGGCAACGGGTAAAGTATCCATGACGGTGAGCAAATTGCAAGAGAATCTCAATCAATTTTTTGAGGTGGTGGGGGATTTATTCGCACGGGCGGAACAACAGGCGCAAACTGCTGCGACGGAAGGGGAAACGGAAGCAAAATCGGGCATGCAGTTGGAGCAAATCGAGTTTTCCGTGGCGGTGAATGGGGAAGGAGAGGTGGGTTTTTGGGGTTTGGCGGGAACAAAAGTCGGGGGCGCAACGGAAATTAAGCTCACTTTTACGCGGAAAGAGAGTTAGAACATGGGGAAAAATTGGGCGATCGCGATCGGCATCAATCAATACAGTTATTTGCAGTCTCTCCAGTTTGCAAAGACGGATGCGGAGGCGATGGATCGATGGTTATTAGATGAGGGCGGGTTCGATCGCGTGTTTTTGTTTACGGATGACTCGCCCCCCATTCCCGCGCAACCGCCGATCCCGACGAGTCCCACGTTCGGACATTTGGATACGTTTTTTGACGTACAGTTTGACAATCAACTCCTGACGAGTGGGGATAATCTCTGGTTTTTCTTTTCGGGACACGGAAATCGGGGGGCGGATGGGGATTATTTGATGCTGTCGGATAGCAACCCGCGACGGTTGGAAAAGACGGCGCTTTCAGTGAGTTACATTACGGAACGGTTGCGGAACTGGGGGGCTGGAAATGTGGTGATGTTTATTGATGCCTGTCGCAATGTGGTAGGGAATAGCAGGGGTGGGGCGATCGCAATGGAAGATTATCAGGGAATTATCGCTTTTTATTCCTGTCGTGCTAAGGAGAAGTCTTTGGAGATTCAAGCGATCGAACAAGGGGCTTTTACTCACGTTCTCTTGCGGGTTTTGGCGGAGACAAAGCAACAGAATTGCTGTTTGACGGTGGCGGAATTAGAGAATTGTTTGATGGGAGAAGTGCCGAAACTCAGCTCAAATCAGCATCCTCTCGCGAGGGTAGAACCGACGTATAAAAGAGATTTTGTTCTGTTTGGGGAAGCGGGACAAAATGATGTGGAATCTTTGAAGAATTTGGCGTACAGAAAATGCTTTGAGGGGAAAAACGAGGAAGCGAAAGAGTTATTGATTCATGCTAATTTGGTGGCGAAAGGGGGTGATTTTGAGGTGATTGAGGCTCTGGGGCGATTGCATGGTTCTTCACCCACTTCAATGTCTCCACTTCAACCGAAACCCAATCTTAAAGCATCTCCTCAAAAAAGAGTCGCACCGATCGAAATTCCTGAAATAAAGGAAGAAAACCCAGAAATCGAACTCAAAAGCGAGAAAGGGGTTGATTATACGAAATTGCGCGATCTTCTCGTAACAGGACAGTGGAAAGAAGCTGACGAAGAAACATTGCGAGTCATGTGCAAAGCAGTAGATCGGATAACAGAAGGATGGTTAAGAACAGAAGATGTCGATCGCTTTCCCTGTGAAGATTTACGCACGATCGATCGCCTTTGGGTGCATTACAGTGACGGAAAATTTGGCTTTAGCGTCCAGAAAAAGATTGATCAAGAATTGGGCGGCACGGGAGAGTATAAAAAAGGGGTTTGGATAAATTTTTGCCAGAGTGTGGGCTGGAGAAAAAAGTGGGAATTTTTGAACTATTCTGACTTGACTTTTGACCTAAAAAATGCACTTTACGCTCACTTGCCTTGCGTGTGTGTTGTGGGTGGGTGGTTCTGGTGGGAATTCATGGAGGATGTGAGGGACGGGAGAGACACGGAGACTCTCTTCTCTCGCACAGAGACTTGTAACCTGTAATATCAGTCACCAGTCACCAGTCATCAGTGAAATCCAGTTTTTATTTTTCAGTTTTTGGATATTAGGTAATACTTTTGTTCGACTTGCTCTCGATTTTAAATTGATGGTTTGTATCGCGATCCGTCAAGGAATGAAATTCCCTGCCTCATAGGAAAAGTCTTCTCAAGAGGACTCTCGTCGTCGGTTTTTCTTCGGTAATTCCTGCAAGATTTACGATTAAATTCCCCAATCCATTTCAATGGATTTTTCATATGAGACGGGGATTTTGAATCCCCGGCGGATTCAGATATTGAGTGTTATTTTTGATTTGCACATCTCCGAAAAATTAGGCGCGATCGCATTGCCAAATCTCGTTACGATTGAGATGCGATCGCATGGCAAATTTAACAACTCAAATAAATTCTACGCGATCGAACATCGGCAGAAATCAATTCAACTTCTGGTGTAGTGGTGACATCAATTCCACGTCGTCGCAAACCATCTGCTATAGAATTATCCACATTCTCATCCAAGTGAAATCGAATCGTTCGTGACATTTTTTTTCTGTTGGCGATCTTTTAATTTTTGTTGAACCAAAGAAGGCGTTTTTGCTTCTAACTCTCGCACAAATTTTTCATCCTCATCTATCTGCTGTCTGATTTCTTGCAAATGATCGTGGTAATATGCCAAAGCCGCATAGACATCAGCCAAAGTAATCGAAGGGTAATGATAGACAATTTCATCGGGACACATTCCCAGACTTTCATGCCAGATTACAATATCTTGTACTTTAATCCGATGTCCGGCAATACGGGGTTTGCCGCCACAAAAACCCGGAGTAATATCAATATGTTGAGAAATTACAGGTTGAATCGTCATTTCAAGTATAATAATTAAATTCTTGACTAGCTTACTATCTTAACGCAACCTGTTGGAATGCTTCCCAACTTGCTCCAGCGAATTCACTTTCTAACTGCAAAACCTCTGCTTGATATTCTGAATCTTGAACCATTTCGAGCAATGCTGCATCAATTTCCGCTTGTTGCAGCGCCGCTAATTCTCGTCGTAAAGCACGTTCAATCATTTGTTCTAAACTTGTAACTTTGCCAGCTTCGATCGCTTTTTCCGCCGCTGCGAGCAAATCTGCGGGTAAAGAAACACGAGTTTCAATATTATTCTCTATCATTTTTTCTTTTTTACTCCTCAAAATTGGATCTAAATTTTGTTGCGATCGCGATCGATACGCTGGCGAATCGCCTCTTCCATAATTTTAATATTCTCTTCAATTGGAACGCCTTCGGAAGTACAGGGAGCAGGATAAATTGTCGTTTGGTCGTCTGGTGTTCTGCGATCGTATAATACGCGCAAGGGTTCGATTTCATCTCGATGAGCAAGCGCATAATCAATCAGTGCTTTGTTCGTCATTACTGCAAAATTAGGCTGCATTGAGAAACCTCCATTCTCCATCAGACAGGATAATCATTTGTAAATCTTCACTGGCAAAGATAAAAACAACGCCCGTTTGTTCGTCAAAGCGAAAAATCTCAACATTCCGGTAACAATTGGATAGCATTTGACAAACACGCACGCAGGCTTGTGCTTGGTCATTAGTCGGTTGCACGATCGCCTCCTCAATTGTGGCACAAATCTTAGGGTATCATTGAAAAAGCGCGATCGCCGACAAACTCAATTTTGCTAGAATCAACAGAAACCAAAGTCAAAATCTAATCGAATAATGAAAATAAAACATTTTATCAATTTACACAAAGGGACAACATTCTTTTTTGTATTGTCTTTGATGTTCTTTTATGACAACTTTACAATAGCAGCTTGGGTGTACTTAGCTCTACATAGCACTTACGGTCTTTTATGGTTGCTCAAAGATCGAATTTATCCCGATAAAAGTTGGGAACAAGAAGTCCCGGTAGGGCTTGGATTTGTCACTTTTGGCATTGTTAGTTTATATTGGGTTGCTCCCTTTATTCTCATTAGCCAAAGAGCCGAACCACCCTTACCTTTAATTGCTGGCGCGATCGCCCTCAATATCATCGGCGTTTTTACCCACTATGTCAGCGATGCTCAGAAATATTACACCCTCAAATATCGCAAGGGATTAATTACTGAAGGATTTTTTGCTCGCTGTCGCAATACTAATTACTTGGGGGAAATTCTGATTTATTTTGCCTTCGCCATGCTAACCATGCACTGGTTGCCCTTTGTTATTTTGGGGGGCTTTATCGCTGGAATATTCATCCCCAATATACTCAAAAAAGATCGATCGCTTTCTCGCTATCCTGAATTTGCAGAATATCAAGCGCGATCGCTGTTACTCTTTCCGAAGTTTTGGGGAGAAAAACCCGAACCCGTAGAAGTCAAATAGTTGCTATTAAAGGTGAGGGCGGCGGCCATAGTTGCGATAATGCCAATAATCCTTGAGAATTTGCCCGTGGTCGAAACAGAGATTTTCGGGGATTTCCCATTGGGAGAAAATCCCCAAATTTTTGGCATCATCTGCGGCTTTTGGCTCTCCCGTCGCCGTTGCTAAAAAGACCACGCTGAAGGTATGTTTGCGAGGATCGCGATTGGGATCGGAATAAACATAAAATTGCTCGAATAAGGTGACATCGAGACTGATTTCTTCCTTAGCTTCGCGAATGGCCGCCGTTTCCACCGTTTCCCCATAATCCACAAAACCCCCCGGAATTGCCCAACCGTAGGGGGGATTTTGACGTTCGATGAGAATGATGGGACGATCGCGGCGATCGCTTAACTCGATAATAATATCAACGGTGGGAATGGGATTGCGATAAGTCATGGAAAATTATCTAGAACAAAGGTTGATGTCATCAATTCTTAAGAATTAAATTTAAGAATTTGCAATGATTTGCTATTATAAAAATGTGTTGCGAATCTTGGGAATGAAAGCTATCTCATTTTTTCAATCCTAAATTCTAACACCCAACTCTCGATCCTAATGTTGTTGGTAACAATCGTCAATCCTACTGGAACAATCAATCAAAAAAAGATCAATCGGTTGAAGTGACGGACAAGAAAAAAAATTATTAGGATTTGGTTTTTGTTGAATTCGAGGAATTATATGACTCACCAACCTGCTGCGAACCCTGCTGTTATCGAGACTTCTCCCCATACCGAAAATTCCCCAGAAGAAAATTTTGCCCCCTTCCCCCCCGATCGCCCCACGCAGTTAACGATTATCGGGGCGGGGGTTTGGGGAAGTGCCCTCGCCAATGTCTCGGAACGCAGCGATCATCGCGTGCGGTTGTGGTCTCGTCGCAGTTCGGAATCTTTAGGCGAAGCGATCGCGAGCGCAAAAGTGATTCTGTCCGCAGTCTCCATGAAAGGAGTGCGATCGGTGGTGGAACAACTACAAAAATTGGACATTCCCGAGGAGATTATCTTCGTCACTTCCACCAAGGGACTCGATCCCGTCACCACCAAAACCCCTTCCCAGATTTGGCAGGAGGCATTTCCTACCCATCCCGTCGTAGTGCTATCGGGGCCGAATCTGTCCAAGGAAATTATGAAGGAATTACCCGCAGCTACCGTCGTCGCCAGTCAAAACGAACAAGCCGCCGAAATCGTACAAGAATTATTTGCCTGCGATAGCTTTCGCGTTTATGTCAATACCGACCCCATCGGCACGGAATTGGGGGGAACATTGAAGAATGTCATCGCGATCGCCTCGGGAGTCTGCGACGGTCTCAACTTAGGCACCAATGCTAAAGCCGCTTTACTGACTCGGGCGCTACCGGAAATAATTCGCGTGGGTACCCAGTTGGGAGCCGATCCGGAAACCTTTTTCGGGCTGTCGGGGTTGGGGGATTTACTCGCCACTTGCGATAGTCCCCTGTCCCGGAATTATCAGGTGGGGTACGGTTTGGCACAAGGCAAAACCCTAGAAGAAATCCTAGAAAACCTCGTCGGAACAGCAGAAGGGGTAAACACTGCCAATGTTCTAATTAAACTCGCCGATCGCGAAGAGATTCCCGTTCCCATCTCCCGTCAAGTTCATCGCCTCCTACGGGGTCGCATTACCCCCCAAGAAGCCGTACAAGCCCTGATGGAACGGGAATTAAAAGCTGAATTTTGCGATTTGGATTTATAACAGGGGAAAGAGCAAAACGCGAAATATCGGCATGGAACAAACAACCAGCGCAACACCTGAAAGCCTCAATTTTTGGCAAATCTGGAACTTAACCTTTGGATTTTTCGGCACCCAATTCGGCTGGGCGTTGCAAATGAGCAATACCAGCGCCATTTACGAATATTTGGGGGCAAATGCCGAACAAATTCCCATTCTTTGGCTGGCGGGTCCAATTACGGGGTTAATCGTCCAACCTCTGATCGGTTACTTCAGCGATCGCGCCAAAACCCCTTTCGGTCGCCGCAAGCCCTTTTTCCTGACTGGGGCGCTTCTGAGTTCTTGCGCGTTGATTTTCATGCCTAATTCCGGGAGTTTGTGGATGGCGGCGGGAATGTTGTGGATTCTCGATACCTCCTTTAACAGTACCGTGGAACCGCTCCGAGCCTTTATCGGCGATCGCATCACCGGGAAACAGCGCACCCTCGGATTTGCCATGCAAGCCTTTTTTATTGGCTTGGGGGCAGTCGTCGGGGCATTAGCGCCTTGGATTTTCAGTCATCTCGGAATTGTGGATAATAGCGCCCAAAATGGCAGCATTCCTTTAAGCGTTAAATTCTCATTTTATCTCGGAGCATTCGTTTATTTCAGTTGTGTGTTATGGACGGCAATCAATACGCCAAATACCCCCGCAGAAATGGAAGAAACCCCAGAAGAAGACTCAGAAACCGGGGCGGGAGGATTTATCGATAACATCCTACAAATGCCGAAAACCATGCGTCAACTCGCCCTGGTGCAATTTTTTACTTGGGTAGGAATGTTTTGCGTCTTCTTGTATTTACCTCCCGCGATCGCCCGGCAAATTTTCGGCGCAACAAACGAACATTCAGAACTCTATACCCAAGGGATTGAATGGGCGGGAATTTTTATCGCCGTTTATAACGGGGTTTGTTTTATCGTGTCCTTATTTTTGGCACGTTTCGCCCGGTTGACCAGTCGTAAATTCGTACACGCTTTTTGCTTGTTATGTGGCGGCGTAGGCTTAATTGCGCTATTTTGGATTCGCGATCGCTACCTAATCTTCTTCTGTGCGATGGCGTTGGGATTGTCTTGGGCTAGCATTCTTTCCATGCCCTATTCTATCCTCGCCGATGCCCTGCCCCCCGAGAAAATGGGCAGTTATATCGGGATTTTTAACGTGTTTATCGTCGTACCGCAAATTTGCGTTGCCTTGGGCTTGGGTTGGGTCATGGCAACCTTTTTACATTCCAGTCATTTATTAGCCGTCGTTTTGGGGGGTTTCTTTTTGATTCTTGCTGCTTTATTCGTGCCGAGAGTTACGGATGTCGCCGAAGATCGACCCGATTTAAGAGAAGAAGAAATAGCGCGATCGCTCGCAGAAACAGAAAGTGTGATGCCGACTCCCTAAATGAATGCCGTTATTTTAGGCTCGAATTGTTTTATAATTTCTTTGGGAATCTTTACAAATTAACGCGCATGGCACTGCTGACCACTGGCAAAAAATTTATTCGCGCCTTGGAAGAAACCGGGGCATTAGGGGTGTATGCGCCCCTCGAAGGCGGGTATGAAGGACGCTACCAACGACGCTTGCGAGCATACGGTTACACGAGCTTGCACATTACTGCAAGGGGTTTGGGAGACGTTGCCGCTTATTTAACCCGAGTCCATGGCGTGCGTCCCCCTCACCTCGGTAAGAAAAATATCGGGCAAGATGCGATGGTCGGTCCGGTTTATTTTATTCCCCCTATTCTCTCGACTCAACTGGAAACCCTTCCCCCCACCTCTAAAGGATTGGTTCTCTGGATTATTGAAGGAATCATCCTTTCGCGCCAAGAAATTGAATATTTGATAAATTTACCCAAAGAAGAACCCAGAGTTAAGGTAGTTTTGGAATTAGGCGGGGAACGCTATTTTCGTTACTCTCCCCTACAAGACATTCTTGCTGCCGCTTGAGGTTGAATTGTCGAGCATTACTTCGAGCTTCAGCGCGATCGCCCTTTAAAACTGACCCAGAGCAAGTTTATGCTGGAAGCTCGCGACTATACCTTGATCGTTGATAAAAGTGCCAGTATGTCGCAATGCGATCGCGCTGACGGAAAAACCCGTTGGCAGATCGTGCGAGAATCAACTTTAGCCCTCGCCCAAAAATGCGAAGAGTTCGATCCCGATGGAATTACCGTATATGTATTTTCCGGACGGTTTCGCCGTTACGATAACGTTACCGCCGATCGCGTCGATCTCATCTTTTCGGAAAACCATCCTTCGGGTCGCACGGGACTTTCCGGGGTCTTAGAACACGCATTGCACAACTATTTCGAGCGCAAATCTCAAGGGATCGCGCAACCCAATGGGGAAATTTTTTTAGTGGTGACGGATGGAACATTTCGCGATCGCGAAGCCGTGACGCGGGTGATTATCAATGCCTCTCAGCAGATTGAAAAAGACGAAGAGTTGGGGATTTCTTTTATTCAGGTGGGAAGCGATCGCGAAGTCAGTGGTTTTTTACAATGGTTAGATGACAATCTACCCCAAGCAGGGGCAAAGTTCGATATTGTCGATACTGTTACCCTCGATCGCATGGAAACAATGGCACTCACAGAAGTATTGATGAATGCAGTTTTAGATTAGTTATTGGTTATTGGTTACATTCCGGCTCCCCCTCTTGGGAGGGGGTTAGGGGGGCGTGTTCTTAGCAGTTGATGAAGGAGGTATGATGGATTCTATTGATGATTTGCTGGCCAAGGTACAATCGGAATTTGCGGAGAAACGGGATAAAAAGGAGAAAGAGCCTCGCGATCGCTCGGAGGAATCGGGGGAAATTGACGAATTGTTGGCAGAATTGCGTGGAGAGTTTCAAAATAGAAGTAAGACCCGCGAAACTCCTTCCATGCCTCTCCAACCCCAAGAACCTTCTACAGATGACTTGTTAGCGCAAATGCAGGCTGAATTTGGCGAGAATAAACCACCGCAACAATCGGAAAACAGCGCGATTGAAGATTTGCTGTCAGATGTTGCGGGAGAATTTACCGAGAAAACGCCAGAAACGCAAGCTGCACCGCGATCGCCTCAAATTGATGCAATGCTCTCGGAAGTCCGGGGAGAATTCGGTCAAAAGCAAGAAAAACAGCGATCGCGCAAACCCCAAGTTTCTGCGGAAACCGATCGCTTTTTAGCAGATTTAAAAGCCGATTTTCAACACAAACAAGCAACCCATACCCCTCCTGCTCAACATCGCCACGATCCTCAAACCGACCCCAAAACCGACGATCTTCTAGCCGATCTTAAAAGCGAATTTCACCAAGAAGATGTAGAAGCACGCTTGCAACGACAGGAAAAGGAACTGCGAGAAAAACGAGAGCGAGAATGGGCGCGAAAACAACGACGCAAAGCCCTAAAATATAAAGCAGAAGAGTGGTTAAAACAGTTAGATCCGTATTCTGGCGAGGGATTGTGGTTCTCTGAATTTGCCGAACACTATCCCAATAAAGTAGAAGCCGCGATCGACTACTTAGAAACGGTGTGGGAGACGCAAAAATAGTTTGCTTCTTTAACTGATACAATAATAGCTCTGATTAAAAACTGATTGAGGAAAAAATCGTGTTTGCTGGAAAACGACCCGCCAATATCGGGGTAACAAATGGAAAACTGGCTGCTTGTCCCGGAACTCCCAATTGCGTCTCTTCTCAAAGCACTAAATCCCAAGAGAAAGTCAATCCTTTACCCATGGTTTCCATTGCAAAATTGCGCCAAGTCGTGGAAAGTATGGAATTCACAAAGATTGTAAAAGAAACCGATAATTACCTTTATGCAGAGTTCAGGAGTAAATTAATGGGTTTTATCGATGATGTAGAGTTTTATCGCGATACCAATGCTAATATCGTTCACGTCCGTTCTGCATCCCGTTTGGGGAAATCCGATTTAGGGGTTAATCGCAAGCGAGTTGAAGAAATTCGCGCTAAATTATAGGTTGAGAAAAGAGCGATCGCATTTGCAATAATAGGAAAATTCACACCGATACAATGAACGCGCCATCAAGTTGCATTCCTCAGAGGCGTTGCGATCTTTCCGCAAATTGCGATCGCTTTTTTTATAGCATTGAACTGTTGAGTTAAGACATTTCTTCTCTCTGTGTCTCTCTGTGTCTCTGTGGTTCAAATTCTTCATATTCTAATGTATTTACGTAATGCTATAACTACGGCAAACCGGGGAAAGAATCAACAATTTGCACCTTCACATCAGGAAAAGAAGAAACTTCTTGAATCGTAAAATCAGGAAAAGAATCCACCTCCTGCCATTCACCACAATCATCAGGGAAACTGCTCACCCATTTCACTTTGATATCAGGAAAAGAACTGACAAACTCCACTTTAATATCGGGAAAGCTATCCACGAATTGAACTTTCCCCGATAGAGACTTGCCATCATAACGACAGCTACTATCAACAGAAGAAAGAACCGGAGTCGCGATCGCAATAATCGCGATCGCGACGATCGCTCCCAACAGACCCAACCACCATCTAATTTTCATCATCTTATTTCTCCAGAATACTTTTCTTTAGGATAAGCGATCGCCAAGGAAGAAAAGTCACCAAAATCAACTCTTCTCCCTCCGATTTTTAACCTTAAGTATTGTTGGCCAACTGTTCCAAACGCTGCTGCTGATCCTTCGAAATACAGGCTTGCACGATCGTGTCAATATCCCCGGTTAAAGCACTATTTAAGGTGAAATTCTGCCCCAAACGGTGATCTGTGACCCGATTATCCTTGTAATTGTAGGTGCGGATTTTCTCCGATCGCGCCCCAGTACCAACCTGCGATCGCCGCAGATCGGTTATTTCACTCTGTTGTTCCTGCAACTTCATTTCGTACAGTTTAGCCCGCAAAATCTGCATAGCCCGCTCTCGGTTTTGCAACTGCGATCGCTCCTCCGTACAAAAGACCCGAATTCCGGTGGGTTTGTGCATCAAATCCACCGCCGTTTCTACCTTGTTCACATTTTGTCCCCCTGCACCGCCGGATCGCGCCGTGGACATTTCGATATCTTTGGGATCGATATGCACTTCCACGTCATCCACTTCCGGCATAATTGCCACCGTCGCCGTAGAAGTGTGAACTCGTCCCCCAGCTTCCGTCACTGGGACGCGCTGCACCCGATGCACTCCTGCCTCGAACTTCAACTTACTATAAACGCGATCGCCTTGAATCTCCAGAACGGCTTCTTTAAAGCCTCCGTGTTCGGCGAGAGATTCGCTTAAAAGAGAAATTTTCCAGCCTTGAGATTCTGCATAACGAGAATAAATTCTCACTAAATCTCCCGCCCAGATTCCCGCTTCGTCTCCTCCCGTCCCGGCGCGAATTTCCAACATGATATTTTTCTCGTCATTGGGATCGCTAGGGAGTAGCAAGATTTTTAATTGTTGTTCTAGGTCAACAATTTGATGCTCTAACTCTTTGATTTCTAACGCTGCCATTTCTTGCATTTCGCGATCGCCATTGGCTTCTTTGAGAATTTCTTTCGCCCCCACTAATTCCTCTTGGGATTTTTTCCAAGTGTCGTAAGTATTGACGGTTGCTTCCAAAGATGCCCGCGCCTTCGCTACTTTTTGCAACTCGTCCGGGTTTGTCACCACGTCGGGATCGGCGAGGCGGCGAGAGAGTTCGTTAAACGTTTGCTCGACAGATTGTAATTTATCCAATAAATAAGATTCAGCCATGACTGTTCTCCACAATAAAAAACCAAAGCGAAAATAGAACAAAAACAGAATATAAAAACAGAATTAACCCAGCAGAATTTCTGCTGGGTTAATACAAATAAAATTACGGCTATTTTTCTTGAGTTTCCGCAGTTGCACTCGTATCGAGCATGCCGAACTTCCGCATAAAGCGTTCGACTCGCCCTTCCGTATCGATCATTTTTTGCGTCCCGGTATAAAAGGGATGATTTCCCGACCAAACTTCCACGTGAATTTCCGGCTGGGTCGAACCGACGTGCATGACGACTTCGCCGTTACAGATAACTTTGGCTTCGGGATACCATTCGGGATGAATTCCTTCTTTTGGCATTTGCGATCGCTCTCCTAGTCCTAGATGACAATAATAACAAAAATTACGCTTCGCTGCATTAACGCTTGGAGAATTGAGGCGCTTTGCGAGCTTTCTTCAATCCATATTTTTTACGTTCTTTCGCGCGCGGATCGCGAGTTAAATATCCCTCTGCTTTTAAGTCCGCACGGTAGTTATTTTGCACGGGGATTGTGCATAAAGCGCGAGCGACTCCTAATTTTACAGCTTCTGCCTGTCCCGTCAATCCGCCACCGTGAGCGTTCACTAGGATGTCATACTGACTTTCCAGACCCAATGTTTCTAAGGGCGCTTTAACATCTGCTAAGTATTGAGGATTGTAATTGAAGTAGTTATCCCCCGGTCTTTTATTGACGATCACTTGACCGCTTCCTGGAACGAGGCGCACGCGAGCAACGGCACTTTTACGCCGTCCCGTTCCCCAATACACAACCTTATCGTTATTCTCTTCTGACATGGATTTTTTTCCTCATTAAGATGGATTGATTGCAAATTTTTTTAGCTATTTGTGTTGAACTCAATCGTTTCCGGTTGCTGAGCTTGATGCTTGTGGTCGGGTCCAGCATAAACTTTGAGTTTGGTAAAAAGTTTGCGACCCAAAGCATTTTTAGGGAGCATTCCTTTCACGGCTTTCTCAATAATGCGCTCGGGAATGCGCGCTTGGAGTTGAGAGAATGTCTCGACTTTCATTCCCCCCGGTCTGCCAGAATGACGGCGATATAATTTTTGCGAAGATTTTCTCCCTGTGACGATTACTTTCTCGGCGTTAATGACGATTACGAAATCACCCGTATCCATATGAGGGGTAAAAGTGGGTTTATTTTTACCCCGCAGAATGCAGGCGATTTCTGTTGCCAGTCTTCCCAAACGTTGGTCGGCCGCATCAATGACGTACCATTTGGGGTCGAGGGTTTCTTGAGTGGGTAGGATTGTTTTTTCCACGATCGGTTTATGGGTTGAATTTGGGTTTAACTTAAGATTTAGGAATTGAAAATAAAAGCGGGTTGAGTGTCGTACCAGACTTCTCGGGCAAAAGGAAACTCCTCATAACCGACTCGCAACAAGCACAGGCCTTTTGCCGGAGCCGAATATTTGACCAGTTCTCGCCGTTGGTTGACCCAAATATCGGTAAAATTCTCCAGCGATCGCGTTCCGTTGCCCACTTCCACCAGCAACCCCACCAGCAGCCGCACCATGCCGTAGAGGAAGCCGTCAGCTTGAATCTCAATGCGGATAAAAGCGCCGTCTCGCTTACATTCTGCCGCTTGGACGCTAACCCAAGAATGCTTTCTCGGCGATCCGGCACGGCGAAAGGCAGCTAAGTGATGTCGTCCCACAAGAGGATCGAGCGCCTGTTGCATCCGGGTTTCGCTCAAAGGCTGGCGATAATAATGCCAACAAAAGGGTTTTATAAACAGATTGGGACGCTTATCCGTATAAAACGTATAGCGATAGCGCCGCCAGAGGGCCGAGAAACAGGCGTGCCAATCCGAGGGGACTTCTGCCGAAGCGCGAATGATAATATCGTCGGGCAGACTGTTATTGAGAATCGTCGCCCACTTTTCGGCGGGAATCGGCCCGGTGGCATTAAAATGAGCGACTTGTGCCGCCGCATGAACGCCGCTATCGGTTCGTCCCGCCCCGCTAATGGCAACGCGATCGCCGAGAACTGATGCGATCGCGGCTTCAATCTCGCCTTGGACGGTACGCCCTTCTGGTTGTCGCTGCCAGCCGCGAAAATGCGTTCCCAAGTATTGAATCACGAGGGCAACGCGCTTGCTGTTTTCGCTGGAACTTGACACGACCATAACTGACAGGCAAAATCCAAACTTTAACTACTCGTCCAGTAACTCGATAATTGCCATTTCAGCATTATCACCCCGACGGCGAATCGTCCGCACGATACGGGTATAGCCACCCTTGCGCGCTTTAAAGCGATCGCCCACTTCGTCAAATAAAGCCTTGACTAGATCTTTGTCGTAAAGATAGCCCAGGGCCCGACGACGGGCGGCTAGGGAGCCATCTTTAGCTAAAGTAATCATGCGTTCGGCTTCCGATCGCACGGCCTTGGCTTTGGCTTTGGTGGTCTTAATTTGCCCGTTGCGGAGTAACGCCGTGGTCAGCGATCGCAACAGGGCTTTTCTTTGGTCTGCGGGTCTCCCCAATCGGGAAACGCGACATTTATGGCGCATTGTTCCTATTGGTTATTGGTTATTAGTTGCTGGTTATGTTTTGTTAACCCTTTGCTTTTTCTGCGGGGAGGGTGATTCCCAAGCGTTGCTGTAAAGCCTCGATGACTTCTTCTGCTGACTTTTGACCGAAATTCTTGATTTCTAAGAGGTCTTCTTGGGAATAGTCGAGAAGGTCGGCAACCGAGTTGATTTGCGCGCGTTTGAGACAGTTGTATGCCCGTACCGAGAGGTGTAACTCTTCAATGGGAATCTGACTGGTGGGATCTTCGCTTTCGCGATCGTCCTCTTGAATGGATTCGAGGGTTAAATCCTTGAGGGGATTGAACAACTCCACTACAATTCCTGCCGCTTGAGACAGTGCCTCTTCGGGTTTGATACTGCCGTTCGTCCAAATATCGAGGGTCAATCGATCTTTGGGAATTGCACCGTCAATGATGGTATCTTCCACCGAATAATTGACCTTGCTGACGGGCATAAAAATTGCGTCGATTTGCAGGAAATCCAAAGAAGAAGCGTCATCTCGATTGCGATCGATGGCTCGATAGCCTTTGCCTCGTTCGATGCGAAACTCCATCTCCAACCTAGCCCCTTCTGCTAGGGTGGCAATATATTGATTGCGATCGATGATGTTCACTTCCGAAGGTAAATCGAACTGTGCCGCCGTTACCGTCCCCGCTTCATTGGCCACTAATCGACCGATTTGAGGGGTTGCGGCAAAACTTTGAAAGACGATTTCCTTCATATTGAGGAGGATTTCGAGAACGTCTTCGCGAACCCCCGGAATAGTATCGAATTCGTGACTGGCCCCCGCAATCCGAACGGCTGTTGCGGCAGAACCTTCTAAGTTTGCCAGTAAAACTCGCCGCAGAGCATTGCCGACGGTCGTTCCTTGGCCTCTTTCTAAGGGTTCGAGGACAAATTTGCTGTATTGGCTTTGATTTTTTTGCGTCTTCGATTCAACGCATTCAATTTGAAATTGCGCCACGGCCTGCTATCTCTCCTGTTTGTCGTTGTCCCTTGGACTCTACATTGAGATTGAGAATTGGCAAGATATGTAGCACTTTGACTTCAATCTTGCTGGCATTATTCTCAATCTTGCGAGAACGATCGAGCCGATCTCGGACTCTAAACTCGACGACGTTTGGGGGGACGGCAACCATTGTGAGGAATGGGAGTCACGTCTCGGATGAGGGTAATTTCCAATCCGGAGGCTTGTAAAGCGCGAATGGCTGTTTCCCGCCCGGCACCGGGTCCGCTCACCATGACTTCGAGTTGGCGCATTCCTTGCTCCATGGCTCGTCGTGCTGCGCTATCCGCGGCAGTTTGGGCAGCGAAAGGCGTTCCTTTTTTTGCGCCTTTAAAGCCACTCGATCCCGAAGAAGCCCAGGAAATAACATCTCCTTTTGCATCGGAAATGGTAACAATAGTATTGTTAAAGGTCGAAGTAATGTGAGCGATTCCATTGGGAACATTCCGTTTTGTTTTTTTCGCTCCGCCTTTCTTTGTCGGTCTTGCCATATTATTGGGTAATCGATAATGGGTAATCGGTAATCAAAAATTAGGAATGGGTCATGGAAAAAGGAAAAATGGAAGAAGGTGTAGCGGGCTATACCCTTACTTCTTCGCACTTGCCTTTTTCTTCCCTTGGATGGCCGTGCGCTTGCCTCGCCTCGTGCGGGCGTTGGTGCGGGTTCGCTGACCGCGCAAGGGCAAGCCCTGACGATGGCGGCGACCTCTATAGGTGCCAATATCGATCAGGCGCTTGATATTCATGTTTTCCCACCGTCTCAAATCCCCTTCGATTTGATAGTTCGCTTCAATGAACGAACGCAAAGAAGTCACCTCTTCATCGCTGAGATCTTTAACTCGCGTATCGGGGTTGACTCCTGTTTTCGCTAAAATCTCTTGAGAGCGGGACAAACCAATCCCGTAAATGTAGGTCAGTCCGATTTCAACGCGCTTGTTCCGAGGAAGATCGATGCCTGCTATCCGTGCCACGGTTCTTTGTTTCTACTCCGTAAAATGAGAATATCGAAAATGAGTAAGATTCGGGTGCGATTATGCGTGATTAAACCTTGCAATTAAACCTTGCAATTAACCCTCGCGATTAACCCTGTCTTTGCTTGTGCTTGGGGTTAGGACAAATAACCATTACTCGACCGCGCCTGCGAATGACACGGCATTTTTCACAAATTTTTTTGACTGATGCTCGAACTTTCATGCCTTTTTTTTTGCCACACTGCAAGCTCTTTATTATATCAATAATTGCTAACTTCAGCAAGTTTATAATAATTCGCAATTGGAAAACGCCAGCCCGCTTGACGGGTGAGTCTCAGCATTCTCAGATGATGGGAGAAAATGAGCCTAAAGTTGCGTCGATCGCAACATCCCGAGCAACACCTTATTTTTTGCGTAGGCGATAGGTAATGCGACCTTTGGTTAAGTCGTAGGGGGTGAGTTCGACTTTAACGCGATCGCCCGGAAGAATTTTGATGTAATTCCGACGGATTTTTCCGGAAATGTGAGCCAAAACGTTAAACCCATTATCCAAATCCACGCGGAACATGGCATTGGGAAGCGATTCAGTCACGGTTCCCTCCATTTCGATTAAATCTTGCTTAGCCAATTGATTTCGAGCCTCAATGATGTTTTCCTTGCATTAATCTTAGCAAAAATTAACAAAAATCCCCTTAAACCCCAACAATGACCTCTAGTTCTTGATGCACTTCTTCGAGAGGGCGATCGCCATTTACCGAATGCAAACTCCCTTGCTTTTGATAGTAATCAATCAGGGGGGCTGTTTTTTGGTGATACACCTCCAAACGATGGCGAATCGTGTCGGGATCGTCGTCTTGAGAGCGACCTCGAGAGATTAAACGTTCGACCAAGACGGGTTCGGGGACTTCTAAATTCAGAACTTTTAAGGAATTGCGATGGAGTCGATCGAGCAATTCGTCCAGAAAAGAGGCTTGATCGACCGTGCGGGGAAACCCATCCAAAATCCATCCTTCTTTAGCATCGGGTTTGTCGAGACGTTCCTCTACCATGTTGGCAACCAAGGTATCGGGGACGAGATCTCCCTTATCCATGTAGGATTTTGCCTTCTGACCCAAGGGTGTATCGTTAGCGATCGCACCTCTTAAAATATCCCCGGTGGAAATATGAGGAATATTTGCCGCTTCTGCTAATATTTTGGCTTGAGTACCTTTACCCGCTCCTGGCGGTCCCAAAAAAATTAATTGATAGTGCATGTGGTTATTGGTTATTGGTTACTCCCTCTCTTGCTTTCCCTTTCTTGGGAGGGGGTTTAGGGGGTGGGTTATTATTAGTTATTGATTGTTGGCTATTCACAAACAACCAACAACCAACAACAAATAACAAACTACTGTTTCACCATGCCCTCATAGCGTTGGGAAATGACGTAGGTTTGAATCTGTTTGGCCGTATCGATCGCCACCCCGACGAGAATGAGCAAGGAGGTGGCCCCCAATCCTCGTAAGGTTTGAATGCCCAACACGCTTTCTACTGCGGTCGGGACTGTGGCGACGATTCCCAAAAACATTGCCCCCAAGAAAGTCAGGCGATTGATCGTCCGTTCCAGATATTCGCTCGTGGCTCTTCCCGGACGAATCCCCGGAATGCTCGATCCCATCTTTTTCAAGTTTTGGGACATATCCACGGGATTCACAATGAGAGAAGCATAGAAATAACTGAAAAAGACGATGAGCGTAAAGAACACCAGAACATAAGCCCAAGGGGTCGGCCCGTTAATGCTGATGTAGTTGGAGAAGCGATTTAAACCTTGGTGCAGATCGCCTAAAAATCCTTCCCTTCCTTGGGTAAACTGCGCTAAGGAAGCGGGTAAAAACAACATCGCCGACGCGAAAATAATCGGCATAACTCCCCCTTGATTCAGGCGCAGGGGTAAATAGTTCGATCGCTCGCGGTACAATCTTCGTCCCACCTGCCGACGGGCGGAGATAATGGGAATGCGTCGGGTGCCTTCCTGTACGAAGACGATGCCGACAATCATCATCAGGAACGCCAGCAACAGGATAATAACCTTAGCAATATCTTCGCGTCCCCCTTGTTGGGCTACGTCGATGGTATTGCCCAAAATTGTGGGCAGAACGGCAACGATATTGACAAAAATCAACAGAGAAGCCCCATTACCAATGCCGCGTTCGGTGATGAGTTCCGAAACCCACATCACGAACATAGAGCCGGCTGTAAATGCCAAAACCGTTTCCACAAAGAACGCCGGACCCGGTTCGAGAGCAAAGGCTTGAATCCAAGTTGCCAACATCAAACTTTGCAACGCAGCCCAACCCACAGCCACATAGCGGGTAATTTGAGAAATTTTCCGCCGTCCTGCTTCTCCCTCATTTTTTTGTAAATTTTCTAAAGAAGGGAGGGCAGCCGTTAAAAGCTGCATAATAATGGAGGCATTGATAAAGGGCAGAATCCCCAACGCAAAAATCCCCAACGCAGAAAGACCGCCTCCTGAAAACACATCGAGAAAGCCAATTAAGGGACTGTTCCCGATATCGTTTAAGAAGCGGGCGCGATCGATACCCGGAATGGGAATGTAAACCCCCAAACGAACTAAAACAAGTAGGCCGAGCGTGAGGAGCAATCGTCCTCTCAGGCCTGCTGCTTGTGCCATTTGGGCAAACGTTTCTTGAGCCGTTGGCGTTTTATCTCGGCTGACAACCATAAAGGTTTACCTCATTGAGTTTGAAAATAGGAAATCGTTAAATTGTTTTTTGGTGATATATTCTTTATCTTACCTGACGCACCCGCGACGGTATTTTCTGCATTGTCGCGGGAGTTTCGAGCCTCCCCATTGAGAAAGGGCGATCGCCAGATCAAACAATTTCCCAAGTTCCTCCAGCCCCTTGGATTTTTTCTTTGGCACTCCCGGTAAAAGCAGCTGCTTTCACGGTCAGGGCAACATTTAGTTCCCCATCACCAAGAATTTTTAGGGGACCGTCATTTTGAGTGACGATTCCCACTTCCATCAGGGATTCGAGAGTCACTTCGGTATTTGCAGGGAGAGATGCAAGACTGCGAACGTTGATAATCGTGTAGTGGCGACGATTAATAACCGTGAAGTGTTTTAACTTAGGAACCCGTCGATATAACGGCATTTGTCCCCCTTCAAAGCCCGGTTTCGTTCCCGTCCCCGATCGCGATTTTTGTCCGCGCATCCCAAAACCACAACTTGCCCCCTGTCCGGCAGCAATCCCTCGTCCCACGCGACGAGGACGGGTTTTCGAGCCTTTCTTCGGCTTTAGATTGTGTAGTCTCATTTTTTTAACTGGTTATTGGTTACTGGTTATTGGTTATTGATTGTTAGGAGTCAAACAACAAACAATAATTAAGCAAACAGTTGTTCGAGAGAGATTTCGCGCTCCCGGGCGACTTCTTTGAAGGTTCGTAAGGTTTCTAGGGCATCGATCGCCGCTCGAGCGTTGTTGAGAGGATTATTAGAACCGAGTTGTTTGGCAAGAATATTCTGGATGCCTGCCAATTCTAAAACAGTTCGCACTGCTCCCCCAGCAATTACGCCCGTACCGGGAGCCGCCGGACGAATCATAACTTTCGCGCCGCCTGCCGAACCCCGAGTCGGGTGAACGATAGAATTGGCTTTCGTGAGGGAAACATCGATGAGTTTCTTTTTCCCATCGGCAACGCCTTTACGAACGGCTCCAATTACATCGGCGGCTTTGCCAACGCCAACACCCACTTTTCCCTTTTCATTGCCGACCACAACGATCGCTCGAAAACTGAGTTTTTTACCGCCTTTAACCACTTTGGAAACCCGACGGATTTGAATCACCCGTTCTTGAAAGGCCTCTTCTTTCTTCGTGCGGTTATTCTTTTTCTTTTTGTTAGTCTTAGCCATGTTGCAAATAACGGGTGGGGTGATTAAAATTCGAGTCCTGCTTCTCGGGCGGCATCGGCGAGAGCCTTAACGCGACCGTGATAGAGATTGCCGCCGCGATCGAAAACTACAGTTTTGATTCCCTTCGCTTGTAGGCGATCGGCAACTAATTTACCAACGGCGATGGACGCTTCGCAGGTATTTTTGGATTCGAGTTGACTCTTTAATTCTTTATCGACAGTCGAAGCAGAAGCAACAGTTTGTTGTGCTATGTCATCGATCGCCTGAACGTAAATGTGATTGTTAGAACGAAAAACCGCGAGCCGGGGGCGTTCTGCGGTGCCGCTTAATTTTTTTCGCAACCGCCGATGACGACGGCGAACGGATTCTTTGCGAGTGAGTTTCATTTGAAAAAATAGGGAATAAGGAATAGGAAAGGAAATTATTTCTTACCTGCTTTACCGGCTTTGCGTCGGATGTATTCGCCTTTGTAACGGATACCTTTGCCTTTGTAAACTTCGGGGGGACGCACGGATCGAATTTTAGCGGCGACATTACCAACAATTTCTTTGCTAATCCCGCTAATAATGACTTCAAGACCTTTTTCGACGACCTCGAATTTAATCCCGTCCGGGGCATCGAGTTCTACGGGCTTGCTATAACCAACGTTAAGAACTAACTTCGTTCCCTGAACTTGCGCCCGATAACCGACACCGACGATAGTGAGGCGTTTTTCATAACCTTTCGAGACCCCTTCCACCATGTTGGCCACAAGCGTTCTCGATAAACCGTGACGTTGGCGAGAGATTCTAGAATCATCTTGACGTTGAACGAGGATCGTAGCGTTGTCTTGTTCGACGCTCGCGGTTTCTGGAAGCACGCGATCGAGTTGTCCTTTCGGTCCCTTGACGCTAACGTGCCGCCCGTCAATGTTGACGGTTACGCCTTTGGGAATTTCTATGGGGCGTTTGCCAATACGAGACATAATCTTTTTTGTTGTTTGTTGTTTGTTGTTTGTTGTTTGTTAAGTCTTCTGGACACGCTACGCGAACGAAGCCAAATAACCAACAACGAATAACCAATTTGTTACCAGACGTAGCAAAGAATTTCGCCACCGACTCCTTGTTTGCGGGCTTCGCGATCGGTCATGATGCCGCGATCGGTCGAAATAATGGCAATGCCAATACCGCCTAAAACTTTCGGCAATTCTTTGCGGTTTTTATAAACTCGCAAACCGGGCTTGCTAACGCGCTTGAGGGTGGTAATAATGGGTTTGCGATTTTTGCCCTTATATTTCAGGGACAAAACCAGTTCTTTTTTGATTCCCTCGCCCACTTCTTCAAAATCCCCGATAAATCCTTCTTGTTTAAGGACGCGGGCGATATTGCGAGTCATTTTGGTCGAGGGAACATTCGTGGTTGGATGCCGAACCGCACCGGAGTTGCGAATGCGGGTGAGCATATCAGAAATCGTGTCGTTTGTTGCCATGCGTGGGTCTTTCCTTCTTGCTGTTGAGCCTAGGGTTTGCCTCCCTATTGGGCGCGGAAGGGCATTCCCATTTCTTTAAGTAGGGCGCGTCCTTCTTCGTCGGTGTTAGCGGTGGTAATGATGGCAATATCCATCCCTCGAATTTGATCGATACTGTCGTATTCGATCTCTGGGAAAATTAATTGCTCTCGTATCCCGATGCTGTAGTTGCCCCGCCCGTCAAAACTTTTGGGACTTACGCCGCGAAAGTCGCGAATGCGAGGCAGGGCGAGACTGATGAAGCGATCGAGAAAGGCATACATCCGCTCTTGGCGTAATGTCACCATCACCCCAACGGGCATTCCTTGACGAATTTTAAAGCCTGCGATCGCTTTCTTGGCTCGCGTGACAACGGGTTTTTGCCCAGTTATCGTCGCCAATTCGCTCAGGGAAGATTCGAGGGCTTTGGCATTCTGCGAGGCTTCTCCCAAGCCCCGATTCACCGTTACTTTGGTGACTTTGGGGACTTGATGAATGTTTTGGTAGCTAAACTGTTCCATTAATTTCGGAACAATTTGATCTTGGTAAAGGGTTTTTAAGCGTTGAACCATGATGTTGTTTGTTGTTTGTTGTTTAGTCTTGGTCAGCATTCCCTTGCGTCTTTCGCCGACGCGGGGTCTGACCGCTTGTTTGTTGTTTGTTGCCTGGCACCACAGCGAACCCCAATTTCGACAACTTTTGATTTTGAGCGATCGCGAATAACCAACAACTAATAACCAACAACCAATAACTAATCAATTATTTCGCCTGTTTTTTTGAGCATTCTTACCTTGCGTCCGTCTTCGGTAAAGGTATAAGAAATACGGCTGGCGACTTTTTCTTTGTTGGAATAAAGCATGACATTGGAACTATGAATGGGGGCTTCAAAAGTTTCAATTCTGCCCGATTCTCCCTCTTGGCGGGGCTTAACGTGCTTGGTTCGTACATTTACCCCTTGCACTACAATCTTGCTGGTTTTGGGAATGGTTTTGATAATCTCCCCGACCTTCCCTTTATCCCGACCGGAGATGACCTGAACGGTATCGCCAGTTTTGACGTGCATTTTGTTGCGCTGTACGGGCTTGGGTTTCGTGTTTCTGGCGACCATTTAAAGAACCTCCGGTGCGAGAGAAACGATTTTGGTATAGTTTTTATCCCGCAATTCCCGCGCGACGGGTCCGAAAACGCGAGTCCCTTTGGGATTGCCGTCGGCGTTAATAATGACGGCGGCATTATCATCAAAGCGAATGGTCATGCCACTATCTCGCCGTAGGGAGTGACGGGTTCTCACGATCACGGCGGTGACAATATCGGATTTTTTCACCCCTTGGTTGGGGATGGCCTCTTTGACTACGGCGATAATGCGATCGCCAATACCGCCTGTATCTCTATTTCCCGCCCCCAAAACTCGCAAGCACATCAGTTTGCGAGCGCCGCTATTATCGGCAACATTGAGGTAGCTTTGTTGTTGAATCATGGCTTTTTTTTCAATGAACAATTATCAATGAACGATTATCGACTCAATCCCAATCGATCATTTTTGAGTGGTTTCGAGAATTTCGGCAACCGTCCAGCGTTTGGTGCGACTTAGAGGACGAGTTTCGCGGATACGAACGCGATCGCCTTCTTGACATTTGTTTTCTTCGTCGTGAGCCTTATATCTCTTGGTTTTGGCGAGAATTTTGCCGTATTTGCCGTGGGGAGAACGGTTTTCAATGGCAACAATAACGGTTTTTTCCATCTTGTTGCTCACAACGACACCCACTCTTTCTTTAGTTGCCATGATTCTTTACTCCTCTTCGGTTGCGGGTTTTGCAGTTTCGGCGGCGGGAGATGTTTCCTCAGTCGCAGGTTCTTCTTCCTCGTTGAGTTCTCGTTCCCGTTCGACTGTGAGTAGTTGAGCGATCCAACGCTTGGTGTGTTTAAATTCGTGCGTTTTTTCCAATCGCCCGGTTGCTCTTTCTAAGCGGAGTTGAAAGAGTTTGCGCTTAGCGGTTAAAATTTCTTCGGCCAGGGCTTCATCGGTCAAGGCTCTGGCATCTTCAACTTTAGATAAAGCCATTTTTGTTGTTTGTTGTTCGTGTCTTGGTGCGCATTCCCTAGGCGAATTCGATTCGCCGGGGTCGCACCGCTTGTTTGTTATTTGTTGTTTGTTGCTGGTGCTGAGCAAAGCCGAAGCGGGTGTGATTCGGGGCTTAATAACCAATAACTAATAACCAATAACAATTGTGCTATTCGTCGATTTTGGGACGAACGAGAAACTTAGTTTTGATCGGCAACTTTTGGGCGGCGAGGCGCATGGCTTCCCGTGCGACTTCTTCGGCAACGCCGGACATTTCAAACATGATCCGTCCGGGTTTGACCACGGCAACCCAAAATTCGGGAGAGCCTTTCCCGGAACCCATTCGGGTTTCTGCCGGGCGCATGGTAACGGGTTTATCGGGAAAAACGCGAATCCAAATTTTCCCACCCCGGCGAATATAGCGGGTCATGGCACGTCGGGCGGCTTCGATCTGCCGAGAAGTAATCCAGCAGGGTTCGGTCGCTTGTAGGGCATAATCGCCAAAGTTAAACGTCGTACCGCCTTTGGCTAACCCTCTCATTCGCCCGCGCTGTTGTTTGCGGAATTTTGTTCTTCTGGGACTTAGCATTTTGGTTATTAGTTATTAGTTATTGGTTATTGGTTATTAGTTATTCGGATTCGAACAACTAATAACAAACAACTATTCCGATCGATCTTCAAATTGTTGGCGGCGGCGTTGGCGGCGGGAGGGGTTGGCTTGGGGTTCTTGGGAGGTTTCCTCTTGACCGGGGATAATTTCGCCTTTGAAAACCCAAACTTTAATGCCTAAAATGCCGTAAATCGTTTTGGCTGTCCGGTAGGAGTAATCGACATCGGCTCTCAAGGTATGCAGGGGAACTCGTCCTTCTCGCGTCCATTCCGTGCGAGCGATTTCTGCCCCGTTGAGACGGCCGCTCACTTGAATTTTGATACCTTGTACCTCTGCTCGTTGCGCCCGTTGGATGGCTTGACGCACGACCCGTCGGAAGGAAACCCGTCGCTCGAGCTGTTGGGCGATGTATTCGCCAATCAAAACCGCATCGGCATCTACGCGAGAGACTTCGATGACATTGACGCGAATTTGGCGACTGCCTCCAAGGAAGTTCTGCAAACCCGTCCGTAGGGATTCGATGCCACTGCCGCCGCGACCGACGACAACCCCCGGACGGGCGGTATGAATGGCTAAATCGACTTGATCGGCTTTGCGTTCGATCCTGACCTCAGAAATTCCCGCATTGCTGAGATTTTCCTGAACGTAGGTGCGAATTTTGCGGTCTTCTTGCAGGAGTTCCGGATAGCGCTTCTCGTCGGCGTACCAGCGAGAGCGATGTTCTTTGGTAATTCCCAAGCGAAAACCAGTTGGGTGAATCTTCTGTCCCACGAATTATTCCTCTTAGTCCTCTAGTTTCGATGCAACGGCGATGGTGATATGACAGGTCGGTTTTTGAATTTGATAGGCGCGACCTTGCGCTCTGGGGCGATATCGTTTCAGTTTGGGGCCCATGTCGGCGTAGGCGGTGCTGACCACTAAGCTCGTGCGATCGAAGCCGTTATTGTGTTCGGCATTGGCCGCAGCCGATCGCAGGGTTTTTAAGATGGGTTCGCAAGCGCGATAGGGCATAAATTCGAGAATGATCAGGGCTTCTCGATAGGAACGACCGCGAATTTGATCCAGCACCCGCCGCACTTTGCGGGGGGACATCCGGATATAGCGGGCGGTTGCTTTGACTTCTTCAGATAAATCGACTGCCATTGTTTTCTTCCTTCTGGTTTTTACCTCGATGCGAGTTATCTTCTGGCTTTTTTATCGCTTTTCGCGTGACCCCGGAAGGTGCGGGTGGGGGCAAATTCTCCCAGTTTATGACCGACCATTTGCTCGTTCACGTAAACGGGGACATGCTGTCTGCCATTGTGAACGGCGATGGTATGACCGACCATTTGGGGCAGAATGGTGGAGGCGCGAGACCATGTTTTGATGACTCTCTTATCACCTTTAGCATTCATTTTCTCGATTTTCGAGAGCAGGCTATCGGCAATAAATGGACCTTTTTTTAAGGAGCGGCTCATAGTTAGTTATGGATGATTATTTCTGATTGCGACGGCGGACGATTAGGCGATCGCTCGGTTTTTTCTTCTTGCGGGTTTTGCGACCTAAGGCGGGTTTACCCCAGGGCGTAACCGGACCGCTTCGACCGATAGGAGCGCGACCCTCACCACCGCCGTGGGGGTGATCCACCGGGTTCATGGCGCTACCTCGAACTTGGGGTCTGCGGCCCCGATGGCGCGATCGCCCGGCTTTTCCGAGTTTCATGTTGCGATCTTCGGCGTTCCCAACGCGACCCATGGTGGCATAGCACTCTTTGCGCACCATCCGCACTTCTTTGGAGGGCAGGCGAAGGGTCACGTAATTTCCTTCTTTTGCGACCAACTGCGCCCCCGTTCCCGCCGCCCGGACGATTTGACCGCCCCGGCCGGGGTTGAGTTCGATATTGTGAACGTCGCTACCGAGGGGGATTTTGCTGAGGGGGAGGGCATTTCCAATTTCAAAGGGCGCGTCTTCCCCTGCGGTAATGGTGCTACCCACCCCTAATTTATCGGGGCATAAGATATAGCGTTTTTCTCCGTCTTCGTACTGAACGAGGGCAATACGGGCGTTGCGGTTGGGATCGTATTCGATCGCAATCACTTCCGCGTTCATATTGCGCTTGTCCCGACGAAAATCAATGATGCGGTAAAGGCGCTTATGACCGCCTCCTCGACGGCGAGAAGTAATCACACCGCGATTATTACGTCCTTTTTTGCGGTGTTTGTATTTAGTAAGAGATTTCTCCGGTTTGCTCTTGGTAATCTCGGAAAAGTCAGACACGCTGGCCTGCCGAGTCCCCGGAGTCATTGGACGAAAGATACGAATACCCATTTCAGTTATCAGTTATCAGTGAACAGTTATCAGTGATGGGAATGTGGAACGGGCAAGATGCCCGTCTTTCCGCTACACTTCGGGGAATAAGATAATTTCATCGCCTTCGGCCAGCGTGACGATCGCCCGTTTGTGTAAGACTTTGTAGCCGACGAATCGACCGACTCTCTTTTTCTTGCGCGTCGGATTTAGCGTATTGACTTTCACGACTTTGACATCAAAAAGACTCTCGATCGCGGCTTTGATTTCCGGCTTGGTTGCTTTGGGTTTGACATCAAAAACGTATTTGTTATACGCCATTTGAATCGTGGCTTTCTCCGTGACCACGGGTTTGATAATCAAATCCGCTAGATCTCTGGGATCGTATTGCTTGGTTTTGTAAACTCTAGTCTTCACTGTATACCTCCTCGATTTTGGCGATCGCCGAACGGGTTGCAATAATTTTGTCGGCATTGAGCAAGTCATAAACATTGAGATTGGTCGCCAAAATCATTCTCAATTTTTCAATGTTGCGACCGGAGAGATAAACGTTATCATTTTTCTCGCCAACAACGAGCAAAACTTTTTCGCTTTCTTCTACTCCCCACCGTTGGAATGCCGAAATCAATTCTTTCGTTTTGGGGCGCGTAATTTGTTCGGCAAAATCTTCGACAACGATTAAATCTTCTCCACGGCTCATGAACGCGGTTCTTAAAGCTAATCTCCGCTCTTTGCGGTTCATTTTTTGGCTGTAATCTCTGGGTTTGGGTCCGAAGATAACGCCGCCACCCCGCCATAAGGGAGAACGAATCGAACCCGCCCGGGCGCGTCCGGTTCCTTTTTGTCGCCAAGGCTTGCGTCCGCCCCCTCTGACTTCTGCGCGGGTTTTGGTGGAAGCCGTTCCCTGACGGGCATTCGCTAATTGTCGCACCACAGCGCGATGGACGATATGAGAAGCATTTTCTTCTTTAGCAACTTTGAGTTCTAAGGTTGCTTCTCCAACCTCTTCTCCTTGCCAATTTTTAACTGAACGAGTAACCATTTTCGTTTGTTGTTCGTTTTTGTTTCTCCCCTCTTGGGAGGGGCTGGGGGTGGGTTGTTTGTTGTTTGGCGATCGTTAACCAAGAACCAACAACGAATAATCAATGTACTTATTGTTGTCCGACGATATTTGCAGGGGAAATATTTAGTAAATTTCCTGCTTTTCCGGGGATTGCACCTTTAATCAATAAAAGGTTTCTTTCTGCATCCACCTGGACGACTTCTAGTTTGCGAACGGTGATTTTTTTGCCGCCGTAACGTCCTGCCATTTTCTTACCGGGATAAATCCGTCCCGGTGTCGTCCCTGCCCCCGTAGAACCGGGTAAGCGGTGGTTTTTTGAACCGTGGGACATGGGCCCGCGTCGGAAGTTATGACGCTTTTGATAGCCGGCAAATCCTCGTCCGATTGTTTTCCCCGAAACATCCACCAGTTGCCCGGCTTCAAAGATATCGGCTTTCAGAATCTGTCCCAATTCATAGGTCGAGGTATCCTCAACGCGATACTCTTTCAAGTGACGCAGGGGAGTTCCTCCCGATTTGTTTAAATGTCCCAACTCTGGCTTATTGACGGCTTTGGGTTTGACTTCTTCATAACCAACTTGGACGGAGATATAACCGTCCGTTTCCTTGGTTTTAATTTGTGTCACCGTACAAGGCCCTGCTTGGATAACCGTTACGGGAATCGAAATTCCTGTTTCTTGGTTAAAGATTTGGGTCATGCCGAGTTTGGTACCGAGAATCCCCACAGACACGGGCTTTACCTCTCTCTTGTTCTATACAACGTTAATCAATCGCGCTTCGCATATAACGAAGGCGCTTTTAGGTTCGGGAGATTGCAACGCTTTTAAATTTTGCCCGACAAAACAGGCAGATGCGATCGCAATAGCCTCCCAAGACTACAAACTTCCCAACCTGTAAATTTTGCTTGGGAAAGGAAAATACTCGATATTGATTTTGTTTAAAAAAGCAACATTAAGCTGTAGAATCGTATAACTCCATTGAAGACTTAGGAACTTAGTTTTTGGAACTAAAAGCCCCAGTATCTCGCAATGAAACGATATTTTTACAAGAAAAGCGTTAAGTGAATATTTCAGTCATCGACCAAAAAGTTTTAACGTTTTAATGTCACGATCATCAACTATATCGAGTTAATGCGATCGTGTCAAGTCTCGGGCAAAATCTTATTTTTCGTGCCTGTTGGCTGCATTTCCCCGGAGTGGGTATCGGATGCAACCGATCGCTCTACAATAGGGAAGCAATACTCTCCCCTTCATATCAAAATGCCTCGGACACAGCGTAACGATAATTTTATCGATAAGAGTTTCACGGTAATGGCAGACCTCATCCTAAAGCTATTGCCCACCAACCAAAACGCCAAGAAAGCCTTTGCTTATTACCGCGATGGCATGGCCGCACAAGCAGATGGAGAATATGCGGAAGCCCTCGATAACTATACCGAAGCCCTGACCTTAGAGGACGATCCCAACGATCGCAGCTACATTCTCTACAATATGGGGCTAATCTATGCCAGCAACGGCGAACACGATAAGGCTTTGGACTTTTATCAAGAAGCGATCGACCTCAATCCAAAAATGCCCCAAGCGCTTAATAATATCGCCGTGATCTACCATTATCAAGGAGAACACGCCAAAGACGACGGCAGGGAAGAAGAAGCCGAAGGTCTCTTCGATCGCGCCGCAGAATACTGGAAACAAGCCATTCGCATCGCTCCCAACAACTACATCGAAGCGCAAAACTGGCTCAAAACTACCGGACGCTCTGAAATCGATGTATTCTTCTAATCTCTCAACTGATAACTGATAACCGATCACTGATAACTGAAAAAAGATGCTCGATCGCGAACAAGTCCAAAAAGTTGCTCATCTCGCACGTTTAGAACTCACCGAAGCTGAGGAAGAATCATTTACTCGTCAATTGAGTAGCATTCTCGAATATTTCGAGCAACTCAGCGAACTCGATACCAATAATATCGAACCGACAACGCGGGCCATTAAAACCAGCAATATCACCCGTCCCGATACGTTAAACCCTTCTTTAGAACAGGAGGAAATGTTAAGTGCAGCACCCGATCGCAGCGATCGCTTTTTCCAAGTCCCACAGATTTTAAGCGATTGAGGCACGATTACAAGTAAATGTCCGCACGAGATGGCGAGATCGGGGCGCTCGCCCGTTCTCCTCCTGATTTGTACTTGACAAAATCATTCTTCTATGCAGTCTAGTAGAATAGTGTTTAGTAAATTTAGCTCATTAGAAATCAAAAAATAACGGTTATCGAACGCGGTATTCAGTTGGGATAAAACCGGAAGACCAGCAACCGCAGCCCAAGGAAAATGTTTATACCGACGAATTGCAGGAAGGGCGATCCCATGAGAAATAAGAGCACGAGAAAGAGAGTAATGCCACATTTGCGGATCTTCTAATTCCTGTTTTCTACTGTATTCATCGCTTTCTTGTTCTTCCTGCAAAAAATAAGGATAGTCGAGAGGGAGTGCGATCGCGAGGGTACGAGTATTCATATTCTGTAAGGTCGAATATTCTCGCCTTTCTTCAGTTTGTTCGTGATTTAATAATTGATAAAGTTCTCTAGCAGAACGGCGCAATTTGTTATTTCGAATTTCTTGTGTTTGATAGATTTGAGACAAGAGATAAATAAGATATTTATGGTTCTGTTGACTATTTACTGTACCTCCTTGAAAATTATATTGTTCTTGGATCGGACGATCGCGCCAATGTTCTAACCAAAAAGGTCCAATACAAGTAATATTATCTGGGATGATTCCTACTTTATTCTCAAGGTTAGGCAACAGATAATTTGAAGGGGAAAAAGCGCTTTTTGTCAAGTTTTCCAAGGTTTTACGATCGACATAAGTAGGCATCTTTTCTTTTGGAGGAAGACCGAGTAAATTCAAATCTCCAAATTGCTCTTCTACCAGTTCCATCGCATGTTTAACCATTCCTTTGTGATTCTCGGAACGTTTATCGCTCATAAAAACCCGCGCTTCTTTCAGAAATTCTTGAATATCTTTCGCCATTAGATTTAATAATTCGTCGCTGCCTACTCCCCCCACGGGAACAAAAGCAATCTGTTTTTGTCCCAGTCCCGCATCGCCTTTAATTCGAGTATAAATAGTCGATCGCAGCATTAATAACAAGGTTAAAATATCGCTCACCTGTCGCAACCACTGACGACTATCAATTTCTCGCTCTTCGACGATGAAGAAATCGTGAATGAAAAAGACTAAGCGACGCGATCGCTCATCTCCAAATTTTTTCTCTTGGGTTTCGCGATCGGTATATTGTCCGCGTCCTCGATAAATTAATTGAGCAATTTCCATCAAAGAAGATTCAATATTAAAACGAGGAAAAGAAGCAATAATCCAATCTGCTAAAGGCAAAGAAATCCCTCGCGAACCCGAAGAAGTCATCAAGAAAACCCGAATTTCATCGCGTCTCGGTTCGCTAATTAATTCTTGTTTTTTGTCTGCACGAACGCTTTGATCGAGAACTTCTACGACATTGGAAGACAATAGCTTAGTATCTCCTTCGGTTAATTTCGTTTCCAAGTCTCGCAAAAAGGCTTTATCTTGAGCAAAAAATATAATTTGTCCGGCTTTATTTTTAACTGCTCGTTGAATTTCTTTGTAGGCATTTTCTAATGATAAATCTCCCGATTGTTCTCGAATTGCTCTCGCGATCGACTGTTTATTTCCATCGCTATCGAGTACAGGAGAAATCGAAGAAAGACGAATTCTATAATCAATGGCTAATTCTGTTGCAGGATAGCTATTCGTCATAACGTGCAATGTTGGATAAGTCCGACCTCCTAACTTGAGATAAGAACCCGTGACGCGAAAAGGAGATTCTCCTTGACTGGGACTAATTAACACCTTATCAGGAACGCGATCGCTAGAGTTGCTCTCAGAATTAATAAAATTATCCAACACAATTTCATTGCTCAAAGACGCATCTGCAAGCACTAAAATAACTCGGAAAGGAGAGATCGTTCCCTCAAACGGATCGATAAATTGTTGCTGTAAAAAATTAGCAATTTCGCGAACGAATAAAGCTCCAGCACTATCTCCGGCAATTTCATCAACCATCACGATAATCGTTGGAATACGGCGAGAAAATTCTTGACGTTCTTTAATTCCCGGTCGAGTATTCGCTGAATTCTTGAATAATTTTTCGAGTGATTTAATCGTTGTTTTTTCCTCTAACTTGCGATACCCTTGAGTTGCAGCAGTAATAACAATGCGATCGCATTTTAGATTAGCGTCCAACAACAAACGAGCCGATCTGGCTAAAGTGCTTAAAACTCCCGGATTTTTTTTAGTTTCCATCACATATTCTCGTTCGTTTGCCGATTTTTGCCAGCGACTGGGATCGAATGTCTTATTATCTATCTTTTGTTCTTCTTCAGGGGTTACAAAAAGAATATTGCGTTCTGGATCTTTGAAAGATTCTAACCCATCAATAACTGCTATTGCATCAACCAATCGCTTGCTTTTTTCGTTTTTAGATTGGTAATATTTTTTCGCCAACCTAATTAATTTTGCGCTGCTGGTTAACGTTAAAATTCCCGTACATTTTTGATCTTCGCGAGCTAATTTATGGGTTACGTCGCGATTAATTGCAACGCGAGGACTTGCATAGAGAAATAAAAATCCTTCTGTTTGCTGTTTCAGGTAAGAAACTATCGCCGTCGTTTTGCCAATTCCGGGATTTCCTTCTAAAGCGATCGCATTGACGCATCCTCTTTTTGCTGCATTTAATCCTGCTTTAATGGTTGCTGCGTGAACCGATCGCAATGGGAGAGAATCTTGTAGTAAAAACCGATTAATGTACTCTCGAGGAGAACTATTAAAATATTCTTTGAGTGCATCTGTCTCTTCAATCGATTGTATGGTTGTTGTGCGATCGAGAAGCTGCATCGGTTGGAAATAGTTCTCAACAGTTTCATATAAATTAAAATTGAGATCGTGGGTTAAAGAAGGTTGATTTAATAATGGTTTGATTTGTTCTTTGAATGCTTTAGGAAGAGAAGTTAGGAGCTTTTTAAATGCCGATCTAATCTCGCGATCGAGTGCTTGGGGATCGTCATCTCCGAGAGGGGTTATTTCTCGATAGGTTTCACCAAGCGATCGCAATAATCTAATGCGAGAATCGGACTCGGGACGATTTCCCGTAAAATGAACCGCCAAACTTTCCAACCCATTAGAAGTAATCGCCATTGCTCTCGCTTCACAGGAATTTTGCAAGCGTTTTTGACGATATAATATAGTTAATAACTTGTCAGTATAAGAAGAAGCCTGACAGAGTTTATAGATAGGTTTATCTTGACCGCTAAATGCAGCCAAATGATTTTTCAATTTCTTGCTAAAATCGAGCTTATCATTCTTAATTTCCGCACAAATTCGAGAGAAACTCCCGCGAGAATCTAAATAGCGTGCATAGCGTGCAATTTCTTCACAATGAGAAATTTCTCGGCTAAAATCTTTGAATTCTCGCAAAGCATTATAAGAAAATTCAAAGCATAAAACATAATCATCTTTGTGTCTTTTTTTATCTAGATCTCTGGAAGATAGCCACAACAAAAAATCTGCTCTCGCAGGATAGCCTTTATCAACAACAGTAGAATCGGGTCTGGGAAGTTGAAAAGCATTCTGAAAATCGCTTATTGTTTTTTGTCGCTCGGTACTTTTAGGATCTTCTGCAAACCTCGGATCGTCAACTCCCGGTAAAGTTAAAGGACACCAAATCGCCTCTAAGTTCATCTTCTTGGCAGGTTTTGATATGAAATGTTGCTTCTTAAAAGATTCTCGCAAGGTACTCCATCCCAAACTATAACCAAAAATAAAAAGATAGCGGACATAATCTTGAATCCATTGTTTGGAGTTTTCATCCGTAACGTCTAAAACAAGAATGAGTTGTTTAATAAGATGATTGATTTTAGTTTCTCTCCAGTTGGATAATTGGGAATGTTCTCGATCTAACAGTTGAGAATCAAGCAAATACGCTAAAATTCCGCGCTGTACGGCAATTTCAAAGACTCTTCCCCAAACCGAGGCATTATTTAAACCGTTATTTTGCATTGTTAACCTCCAATATTCAAGACACCAGAAATGTGAGTTAATATGGCACGATAACTCAATAAAACTTTCCCTTTTCTTCGCGAGTGCATGATATTAACTTCTCCCGCAGCTTCTACAGTATTGGGAGAAATCCAACCAAAAGGATCGAGCACGGGGAGATATTGTTGCTTTTGAATTCCTTTTTCTGATTCAATAAAATGCAGTCCGCGCAGTACGCTTAATAGACAAGGATGAATGGGAGAATTTCCTTCAGGGTTGATGAGATGCTGACGAGCTCGCTCAGTTTGGTTGATATTTTCTGTCCTGCGATCGGAGACTAAAAAATAGATACAAAAACCCGATTGAGGACGTTGTTCATTTTGAGGTTCGATCGCGTGTAAGGTTGCAAAGGTATAGATAGGAATAATATCTCGCTGGTTGCTCTCTGTAAATGTCTTGGAAAAGTTACTATGATCGCTGGCACGTAAAATTTCAAATGCAGCTTCTTTGTTCTCTCTTTTATGCAGTCGCGTAGCAGGAAAAACATCTCGCAAGAGGGTATAAAGGGTTAAATTCGGGAAAGTTTGAAATAAGTCTTGGAGAAAGTCTTTTGTAATCAGAGGAGTATTATCTTCTACAATCTTGTTAATACGACGACTTTTATAAGAATGGGATAATAAAATGATATGTTCGCAACCCTGTCGTTGTAAATGTGCAATTTCTTCTCGCACGAGTCTTTGTCTTTTTAGGTCTTCATCAGAGTAAACAATATCGGATTGCATTCGCTCTGTTTGTAATTCATAGCCAATAAAAGGGCTTTCTACTGTATTTGCAAGATAACTTTGGCTGAGAAAGAGATAATTTTTGTGTTTCTCATGGGGATTCTCATCACAAGGACGCGCAATATAAGAGATTAAACCAATTTGAGAAACTTCGGGTTTTTGAGGTGTAGAAATAACCAAAGGAAATGCACTCAATAGCGCATTGAATGTTCCTCGTCTGACATAGGTTGGATTGTTATCTTTCAAACTATCTAAAACCATTCCCTGCATCCGCACGGGAAGTTCTCGTGCTAGGATAGCTTCGATCGCCTGTGCGGCTGCATAAACATATCCTTCACCACTGCGATCGTCTGTCTCTCGACTATCTTGAAAGCGCAGCATCAAGGCTGTTAATTCACAATTATCATCCGTATCGAGTTCTTGAATTTGTTTGACAACGATCCAAAGACAACAGTAGATTAAAATCGGGAACGCAGTAATGGCAAGAGTATGAATTTGTTTTGCTTCGTTATTTTTCTGGTTGTTGGGGTGGTTTTCATTTCTTGTTAATGTTCTCGTTTCGTATTCGATTTGAATAGTCGATGAAGCAGTCCATCCCGTTGCTTGTGTGAGAGAATGAGACGGCCAATATTTTTTGTTTGACTTTTCTGTATTTTCGAGTTTTTCATACTTGTAAGGAGTCCAGATAATTTGCAGTAGTTTTGACGATAGCTGTCGCTGGATGTTTAGTGTCGTGGCTTCCTCTTTAACTAATAAATTTCGTTCTGATAGCTCAATATCAACTTTAATTGAAAATAGTAAGTTAGGAACATCTGGACTCGTATTAACCTCAATTTGTTGAAACCATTCGGGTTCTTGCTGTAATAAATTTTTAGAACCAATTTCGGCTCCTCGTAAGCGATCTAAGTTGAGAATATCTCGTTTTACACAAATATATTGTTGAGATGTTGTTTTGCGAACTCGCGAAATGATTTTATTGCCTTTATTTTTAATAATGGTAATTAAAGCACTAGCAATTTGACGCATCGGATCGCTTCGCTCTTCACGTAACTTTTTAATTAAACCGTTAATAGTGTCTTGTTTATTCTGCTCAAGAATATCCTTAAGTTGTTCCATTCCTTGCCAAACTCGTTCTTTGCTGAATTGAGTTTTAACATTACTGGGAATGACAACTGTAAGAAAAATCAACTCCATCAAATAACGATTAATTTTTAGAGGTGCAACAAAAGTGCGATCTTGTTCATCAGGAATAAGATGTTGTTCAATATCTTCTAAACGCGCCTCAAAAGCGGGTTTTCTTAGTTCTGGATTTTGCCCATTGATGCGAAAACGATAGGTTACATCGCGTATAACTTCACCATTACGAGCTTCTTCTTCAAAAATTTGTGCTTTCCATTCCGGCCAAACAGCAAGACACCAAAAAAAGGAACTATTATTCACATATTTTAGAAATTCGATCTCGGCTCTATCGCCATAAACAGCCGTTAAATCAATCTGAAATCCATTCTCACTGACTAATTCGATGAAATAATTAATGCGTCGAATATATTCCTTTAAAAATTGTTCGTTTCCTGTAGAATTTTCGGGAATCGCTTGTTCGATCGCACCCATAATTTGACGGCTGACTTGCCCTCGGACTCGGAACATGGCTTCATCATTGAGAAAGGCGAGAAAGCGATTAACTTCGCTATCTAAGCTGTTCTCTTCCGCTTCTAAACTCGCGATCGCATCTTTAATTTCATCCTCGTCCCACCTCAATTGATTTTCCGTATAATCCGCGATCGCCGCACACATTTTCTGAAAATAATTTCCCGTTTCAATCGTTTCTCGTGCAGAAATTAACTTAGCAACTTTCTTAACATATTTCTTCTTATCGGGTAAATCTTGCTCGAAGATCAAAGGCGATAAATTAGCCTCTCCTTTGACCGCATCAAGGGAAGTTTTTACCTTACCCGCAATGGTTCTTAATTCTCTCTCGGCATCTTGGCAAACTAGATCGGACAAAAATATTTCATCAGGTAAACTTGCTTCTAGTTCTTCTGCAATGACTTGCTTTAAACTCTCGATCGCCTTGGGGAGCTTATCTTTACTTTTCTCCGTTAGTTTTCCTCCCAAACGACTGCGAAATTTCTTTGAAGGTGGACTAAAATTCTGTAAAAACTCCCGTCCCGGTTCTAACGTAAATATTTTTTCGCGATTAAGTAAAGTAAAGAGTCTCAGCAACACCCCAGAAGTGCAAATTCGCAAGCGCTTTTTTTCGGAGTTATAACTAAAAAGAGAGCGATTTTTAGGATTTTTCGCATCCGGTTTATTATCGGGATTCACGATCGCTTTAGCGAGTAAACTGATGAGGGGAGCTAATTCGATCGATATTTGTCTGGGCAATGCCTTTAAGTCGGCACCGCGATTGTTTGCGGCCATGGTTTTTAGTCTCCTAAGTTATCCGTCCTACAACGGCTTCACACTTAAAGTTTGCCAAACTTCAAGACATGGAATTCAAAAGTATTATACCTCTAAGAAGAGACTCACACCGAATGACTTAATATTTTTTAACAATAACCTAAAAAGCGATGGTCAAGATAACTATACGTCCTAAACTGCTTTTTTAAACAATGCGATCGCGAATTTTTCAAGAGAATACGCGATCGCTTTACAATAGAGAGCAAATAGACGACGAAATGCAAATGCTATTGGAAACATTGCAAACCAAGATAAGAGAAGCCGATCGCGAACTCCATGACAAGTATTGCAATGATTTAGTCGTAAATCCAGATTTAGATAGAAAATTAGTCAGTTTTCAGGCAAATAAACACGAACAAGAATCTCGTTGGTGGAAGTATAAAGAAGGGTTTTCTCGCGCTTTAGTGCAATATATTTTTGATAATACAGAAATGCGATCGGGTCGAGTTCTCGATCCTTTTTCAGGTTCGGGAACAACCTTATTTACAGCAGTAGATCGCGGTATTGATAGTGTTGGGATTGAACTTTTGCCGAGTAGTGCAGAAACGATCGAAGTTCGTCAGTTATTGCGAACTTCTAACCGAGAAGAAATGACGCAAAAATTACGAGATTTTAATCATAGTCGCATTTGGTTACAGCCTAGCGATCGCATTGAATTGAATTATCTTAAAATCACGAATAATGCTTTCCCGGAAGAAACTAAATATTATGTAGAGCGTTATTTGTATGAAATCGAACAGTTAAACGATCGCAATGTAAGTCGCGTTCTCAAATTTATTCTCCTCTGTATCGCAGAGTCAATCAGTTATACTCGTAAAGATGGTCAATACCTACGTTGGGATTGGCGATCGGGGAGGAATGCTGGAAAAAATAAATTTGATAAAGGCAAAATTTTAGATTTTACCGAGGCGATCGATCGCAAAATTGAAGAAGTTTGTAGCGATCTCCTCGGAAAGAATTCTTCATTCCTCTCAACTTTTATCGAACAAGAGCGACTCGGAGTGTTAGAATTAATACGAGGTTCTTGCTTAAATATATTGCCCGAACTTGAAACCTCTTCATTTGATGGATTGTTAACCTCCCCACCTTATTGTAACCGTTATGATTACACCAGAACTTATTCCCTAGAACTTAATTTACTGGGAATTGGAGAAGAAGAAATAAAAAATTTGAGACAGGAAATGTTAAGTTGTACTGTAGAAAATCGAGAGAAAGTTCATTTGATTAATGAAAATACCAGATTTAAAAATGCGATGTTTTCATGTGAATCGCATACATTACTCAATCTTATTGTTGCCTATCTAGAACAGTGTCGTGAAGAAAAAAAACTCAATAATAATGGCATTCCTCGAATGGTAAAAAACTATTTTAGAGAAATGGCAATGACTATCTTTGAAGCCACTCGGCTACTCAAATCAAATGCACCTTTTGTTCTGGTTAATGATAATGTACGCTATCAAGGAATTCATATTCCCGTCGATCTGATTCTTGCTGATTTTGCTAAAGATGCGGGATTAGAAGTCGAAAAAATTTGGGTTTTGCCGCGAGGTAAAGGCAATAGTTCGCAACAAATGGGAACACACGGTCGGGAAGAAATTCGTAAATGCGTCTATATCTGGAGAAAACCCTTCAAAAATAGCAAGCTATAAAACCAGAAATGTTGAATGATAGAAAAAATACATCGCTTTCAAATGCGATCGTACTGCTGAGAAGTATCGCGATCGAATAGCCAAATTTTAAAACCCGGATGCCGAGTCGCATCGATAAAAATATTATGATAGGCGATCGCACTGCGGCTCGAGTGCTTAAAACTAAGAGAGGAAGAGAGCGATCGCTCTTGGCGCGATCGAGTTTTCTTGATGAAATAATAGGGGAATCAATGCTAGTCGCATCATTGCTGCTAAAGCGAGTAAACTCGTTTTCCATACCCAATGTTGGCGCAAAATCAACATTCTTCCCTCACCAATCCTGCGTCCGATCGCACCACCAATTCCTTGGAAAATCACTCTCTCTTACAAAATAGTTGCTAGAATTGAATCACTCCGATTTTGGAGCGGTTGCAATTCCCAAACGCACCCCTTCCACCGTCCGCAGAACATCCATGACTTCAATGACCTGACCGTGATAGGCTCTTTGGTCGGCTTGAATCGAAACGATCGCTTCTTGGCCAGGCTCGAGTCTCCCTCTAATGATATTGTCGAGACGACTGGCGCGGGTGGGTTGGCTATCGAGCAAAATATCTCCACCTTCCTCAATAACCACCACAAAATTCGCCTCGGGTTTTTCTTGGGATGTTTCCGTTTCGGGTAAATTAACGGGAAATTCCTCAGCTTGAGTGAGAAATAGAGTTGATAGAATAAAGAAGGTCAAAATCGCGAAGATCACATCAATCATTGGGATGATGTTAATCTCGTCGAAGGAATCCTCCGGTTCATTGTCCCACACTTGCATAGGTTTTATCCTCTTGGTTTTGTTGTTGATCTTTGTGATGCCATTCGTATAAGATTTCGAGTTGACCGCCGTACTCTTGGAGTAGGGCGACCTGCCGCCGATAAAAACTGCGGAAGACATTCGCCAGCATTAATGTGATAATCGCGACAACCAATCCGGCAGCAGTAGAAACGAGAGCTTCGCCGATCCCTCCGGTGACAATTTCGGCATTTTCATTGATTTCACCGATTTGAAGGGCAGAAAACGCGCGAATTAAGCCCAAAATTGTTCCTAACAATCCCAATAAGGGGGAGACAGCAATAATGGTTTGAAAAATAACATTAAACTTTCTCAATAAAGGGATTTCTGCTTGGGTCGCACTTTCTAAAGCCAAGCGAAACTGGTTGGGAGAAGCACCTTCAAGCTCTAATGCCTCTAGGAAAATCCTAGCGATGGGAAGTTTGATTTCTTTTTTGAGTTGGGGAAAGACTTCGGTGGGGTTATGGCGGTAAGTCTGTAAAAGTCCTTTGATAATACGCTTTTGGCGGCGGTTGACACGCAGCCAAAAAACTAAGCGCTCGGTACCAAGAGCTAGGGTGGTCATGGAAAAGAACAGCAGGGGCCACATCACAAACCCACCTGCTGCAAAAATATCGGCCAGAGACATAAGTTACAACATCCTCGGTAGAAACTACATGGCGAAGAACTGCCAGCAGTACAATTTCGTCTATTCCGAATCAGATTAATTTAATTAAGAATTTATGTCAACTGTTCATCTTAGGAATTATTAGCAATAAGATCGATCTCAGAATAAATTTTCATAAAAATCAACAAAAGACATTCGCTATCTGTGTTATGCCATTGACTGCATCTCCTCGCTCCCTCGAAAAGCCACATCCAACTGAGGATTATCCCATTCAAATCACCGATCGCACCGAGATTTTACCATTGCCGAGTCAAACTTGTAGCGGTTCGATTCAACGCTGGCAGTTACGCCCCGGCCTCGATCTGGTCATTCACGATGTCGGGTTTCGAGAAACGATCGAGATCGAGCGAAGTCGTCCCCATGATAGGACGCATCTGGGGTTGAGTTTTTGTCTGTCCGGTCAAATTCACGGGATCGATGCCCTATCCGATCGCGAGTTTCAATTTCAATCCGGGCAGGCCAGTTTGGGAATCATCAATGGTAGCAACAGCCGCGTGGAATATGCCGGGAGACAGCGCGTCTTGCTCGTACACTTACACGTGCAACCAGATATCATTCGTCTTGCCAGTAAGGAGACCGTCGCACAATTGCCAGCCCCCCTCAGAGATGCCATGATCGGGCGCGATCGCCCCTTTTATTTTCAGTCTTATTCAATGACTCCAGTGATGGCTGCAACGGTCAAACAATTGCTGCATTGCCCCTATCAGGGTTTATCGCAACAGCTTTACATCGAGAGTAAAGCCCTCGAATTGGTCGGCCTCTATTTTGACCGATTATTACCTGTTGGCGATCGGCAACAAACGTCCCCCTCGAACCGCGATGAGGTCGATCGCATCGTTTATGCGAGAGATATTTTACTGAGTCGGATTGACAATCCGCCGACGCTACTCGAGTTATCCCGCCAAGTAGGGCTGAACGATCGCAAGCTCAAACAAGGATTTCGACAGGTTTTTGGAACGACAGTATTTGGATATCTGCGGGATCATCGCTTACAACAGGCTCAGCAATTGTTATTGATGCCCGAAGCCACCATTGCAGGGGTGGCGCAAAAGGTGGGCTATCGCAGCCCGGAAGCCTTTAGCAATGCCTTTCGCCGTAACTTTGCCATCAACCCCAAAGCCTATCAGATTCAACAGCGTTAACCGCGCGTTCCCAAAAAAGTCCGGCTGACACAGAAAAAAAGTCCGGCTGACGCAGAAAACCACAAAATTTGCTCATTACTATCAGGACATCAAGTTAATTGAAATTGTTCTGTCTACTGATGGGGGAGCAGATATGACTGTAAAGTATCGACAACAAGGCAATCGCTCGATTTTGTTAATGATGTGTCTGTGGTTCTTTCTGAGTCGAGGAGAGACAGCCGAGGCAGCCCCGAAGGACACAATTCTTGCAGGGGCAACATTAGCAAGCGCGATCGCACAAAACGCAGTTTCTCAAGCAGCGATGGCGCAAATTACGAACATTCGCTTTCAACCCGGAGAAGCCGGACTTGACTTAATTCTCGAAACTGCCAATGGCGACGAGATTCAAGCCTTTTCTTCTGTTGACGGGAATACCTTGATTTTCGACTTGGTTAATGCTCGACTCGATATCGGTGCAGAGCGCTATCAAGCGGATAATCCCACGGAAGCGATATCCTCCCTTGTTGTCGAGACTTTGGATGAGCAAAGCATTCGCATCACCCTTGTTGGTATTGAAACGCTGCCAGAAGCCAATCTTGCCGTAACTGGAGAGGAATTTATTGTTACGCTTCCCAGTTTTAACGCGATCGCGCTAGATCCGCAACCTGAAGAACCATCAGACGCGATCCCGAACCTTGCAGACATCACCAATATTCAACTACAATCTATCTCGTCCGGCGCGGAATTGATTCTCGAAACCCTCAACGGAGATATGATTCAGCCTTTCTCGTCGGTAGAGGGAGAAACCTTAATTCTAGACTTGATTAATGCTCGACTCGCACTGCCCGAGGGCGATCGCTACAGTGTCGAAAACCCTATCGAAGAAATCTCTTCTCTAACCGTCGAAACCCTAGATGCCCAGAGTATTCGCATTACCATTGCAGGCATTGACACCCTACCCGAGGTCAACTTATCGACCACGGGGGAAGAATTTATTGTAGACCTTCCCAGTGCTGCCGCGATCGCCAACACCCAAGATTCGTTAAATACCTCCGATTCTGGGACTCTGCGAATTGGCGTAACGGGAGAGGAAGAAACCACCAGCATCAGCACGCGGACGGATACACCGATTTTGGAAGTTCCGGCTTCAGTGCAAGCGATCCCTCGGGAAATTTTACAAAATCAGCAGGTCGTGGATCTCGGAGAAGCCTTAAACAATGTTAGCGGTGTCGCTGTTGATACCGCCGAAGGTCGGGGATTTCGCATTAACCTGCGGGGGTTTGAGGGGGTCTCGGTATTTCGAGATGGATTCCGCCTTTACAGTCCTAACGATAATGGAGATGCCGCCGCCCAAGGATTCCCGGAAATTGCTAACATCGAGCGCGTTGAGGTCTTAAAAGGGCCTGCCTCCATTCTCTTCGGGCAAATTGAACCGGGAGGGACGGTCAATATCGTCACTAAACAGCCCCTTGACGACCCCTTGTACGCGGTGTCCCTACAAGGGGGTAGTTATGGCTTCTTCCGTCCTCAAATCGATTTTTCCGGACCCCTGAGTGAAGACGAAACCCTACGCTATCGCCTCAATGCCGTCTATCAATATGACGATGGTTTTCGAGACTTCACGCTCGATACGGAACGGTTTTTTATCGCCCCGACTTTGAGTTGGCAAATTGACGACAATACCGACTTTAATTTCCGATTGGAATACCTCGACGACCAACGCCCCCTTGATGTCGGACTGGTTGCTGTGGGGACGAGTGTCGCAGATATTCCCTACGATCGCATTTTAGGGGAACTCGACGATCGCATCTCCAGCGAAGTTATCAATGTCGGTTACGATTTCGAGCATCGCTTTAACGACGATTGGAAAATTCGCAATGCCTTTCGTTACATCAGAAGTGAAGATGATATCAGTGCTGCTCTCAGTTTTCCCTTTATTGGGGGATTGAATGAAACCACGGGGCAACTCAATCGCGTCTTTGGCGAGCAAAATATCTCCAATGAGACCCTCGCCTTGCAAACCAATGTCATCGGTGAGTTTTCCACGGGTGCGATCGATCATACCTTGCTTTTGGGGGTCGATGTGGCCCGCTATCGCCTCGAATCGAATGCTTTTACAGATTTTTCCCTGCGAGTGCCAATCGATATTTTTAATCCCGTTTATGGTACTGTTGACAGACCCGCTCGCCCCACTGACCCCACTAGCGGCGAAACGATTAAAACTGATAGCTTGCAATTCTACCTACAAGACCAAATTCAGTTAACAGACAATCTGATTGTCGTGGCGGGTTTTAATTACGAAACAATCTCTCAGAATACCACCAGCTTCCGGGGTACTACTTTTAGTGAATCTACTCTCGATGAAAGTGCCTTTAGCCCTCGGCTTGGCCTAGTCTATCAACCCGTCGAAAATGTCTCCCTCTATGCCAACTATTCTCGCTCCTTCTATCCCAGCGCTTCCACCACTGCCGATGGCGAGGCTTTAGAGCCGGAAAGGGGTCAAGGTTTTGAGGTCGGGGTTAAAGCAGAATTGTTTGATGGCAACCTCCTCGCTACTTTGGCTTACTTCAACCTCACCAAACAAAATGTTGCCACTACGGATCCAGATAATCCTCTTTTCTCTGTAGCGACAGGAGAACAAAAAAGTGAAGGGATCGAGTTGGATCTCGTTGGCGAAATTGTACCGGGGTGGAATGTTTTGGCCTCCTACGCCTACATCGATGCCCAAATTACGGCAGACAATACCTTTACGGTGGGCAACAAACTCGCCGGAGTCCCGGAACATAGTGCCAGTTTGTGGACGACCTACGAAATTCAATCCGGCAATTTAGAGGGGTTGGGTTTTGGTGTCGGGGTCAATTGGGTCGGCGATCGCCAAGGCGACCTCAACAATAGTTTCACCCTTGACAGCTATTTCCTTGCAAATGCAGCGATTTTCTACGAGCGGGACAATTGGCGCTTCGGCCTCAATTTCAAGAATATATTCAACACGAACTATATTGTGGGCACTCCCCGCACGCGCACGCGAGGTATCGAACCGGGGGATCCGTTTACCGTCCTCGGCACAATTCGCTATGAGTTTTAACAAAGGCTGAAATCTTTGATTCATCAACTATTGCCTGTTCCCTGTTCCCTGTTCCCTAACTAAAATGACTTCAAACGTTCGATCGCGACAGGATCTCCATCCGGCTGCTAAATTCATCTTATTGGGCAGCCTCTACACCTCACAATTCTTACCCTCTGCCTTTTTCTTTCGTGCCCTACCGATTTTCTTGCGACAGGAGGGCGCATCATTACAAGTTATCGGGTTAATGGGACTGCTGACCTTACCTTGGATGCTTAAGTTTCTCTGGGCTCCCTTGGTCGATCGCTACAGTTTTAAGAAATGGGGACATTACAAATCTTGGATTGTCGTCACCCAAAGCCTACTAGCGATCGCGACAATTTCTTGCGCATCTATCGACGTGACGGACAATGTACTGTTGTTATTTCAAGTCATCCTCGTCATCGTTACCCTAGCCGCGACTCAAGATATCGCCACTGATGCTTTAGCCGTCGGGATGCTTGCACCTCACGAACGCGGTTGGGGCAATGGCATCCAAAGCGCCGGTCACTCCATGGGGATGATGTTGGGGGGTGGCGTAATGCTACTGGTTTTGGATCGCTTGGGCTGGCAAACGAGTTTGCAAATCCTTGCGGTTGGGGTTTTGCTGGCCCTATTACCGTTACTCTTCTATGAAGAAAAGAGCCGGGCCACAGTCGATCGCGGTTCTCATCCTCCCGGGTATTTTAAGTCCTTGCGGAGTTTCCTACAGCGATCGGATACGCTGGTCTGGCTCTTTTTTATCTTACTTTACGTGACAGGCAGCAGTATGGCTGGAGCGATGTTTGGCCCCTTGTTGGTGGATCTCGGGCTGTCTATGGCTGATATTGGCTGGATGACGGGCATTGTGGGACTGGGGGCGGCTACCATTGGCTCTCTGCTGGCGGGGGCGTTGATTCAACCCTTGGGTCGCAAGCGATCGCTGATTTTGTTCGGGTTATTGCAGGCGATCTCGGTGGTGGCTCTCATCTTGCCCGCAATCGGCGTTCGCAATCCCATTGTCCTCTACGCCGTCAGTACGGGGGGATTATTTGCTCGCAGTGTTGCCAGCACGGCGCTTTTTACCATCATGATGGACAAAAGCCGCCCAGAAAGCGCAGGCAGCGATTACACCCTACAATCGTCGGTTTATATTGTCGGACATCGAGTTGGGGTTCCGGCATTGAGCGGATTTATTGCGGCGGCTTTGGGCTATACGGGGGTTTTTGCGATCGGTTTTGTCGTCTGTTTGGCGAGTGTTTGGTTGGGTATCCAAATCGTTCGCGAACCCGAGCAAAATCGCGATCGCACAATTCAAACAAACTAATTCATTACTTAATTCATGGAGGTTCATCATGGCAAATCCCCCATCTGAAGAACGAGACGGCGCACCTTTGACAGCGCGATTACAAGGGGCGATCGCCAAGCATTTGAATGACGATCATCTCGAAGAGATGTTAATTTGTGCCAAAGCTAATGCAGATGTGGATTGGGCTGAGGAAGTGAAAGTTTTGGGTGTCGATGCTCTCGGTGTCGATCTTGAAGTTAAGGGAGGCGATCGCTTGCAATCTTTGCGTTTAACCTTTCCCGAATCTGCTAAAGGCGTTCTCGGCCTGCGACGCACTCTCGAAAAAACGATCGCGGAAAGCCGAGATAAAATTAAGGCTTCAACTGAGTTTCAAGAATGAGGGTTCGTTAACGGATTCCAACTCCACATCCCACAAGAGGCGATCGCTCCGTTATCGGGCATAGCGATCGTTACATTGGCACGATAGGGAAGAAAAGATTACAAATTATTAAAAAATCTGGCTCAGAGTAGTAGTAAATTGGTGATTTCGCAAGAGAATAAACTGATAGATGGATTGATAATTTCCTCTGTCTCACCTTACCATATTTTTCTAAGGTCAGAATTTTTCTCCTGCGAAGCCTTGGGGCGATCGCACTTTTGCACTCACTCTTCAGATCTCGATGAAATTCTTTTCTCGCCTGTTTGGTAAAAAGCTAAAATCCCCCGCTCCTAAAAAGGTTAGTTCCCCTCGCCAAGCTCCCCACGAGCAACAATTGAGGGATGATTTTAAAACCTTCATCCTCGAACCGATCCTCACCCCGAGCGCCCTTATTGATGGTGGCGAAGACATGCCAGATGCAGCTCTGTTAGACGGGCAGGATTTGCCGTGGCTGGATGCTTTGGACGCGATCGACCAAGCCGCCGATGAAATCCCAGAACTCTTTACATCCGGGACATTCGAGGTGGGAGAATCGGGGGAAGTAGAATTTGAGTTTCTTTGTCTTGGTTGATTGGATATGCTGAGGAAACCTCAGCATCCCTCAACCGCTACGATGGCGGCGGCTATGAGGGAGAATTGGCGATTTTTAGCTTGGAGGGGATGGAAGAGTACGAGCCGGGATCGCGAGAATTTATCCAAGAGGCGGCACGGCGATCGCTTTCCGATTCGGAATGGGGTCGTATTGTCATCAGCGATCGCGACGAAGGGGCGAAATTTGCAGGGAATTTCGGCGAGGGGAATTTTAATCGGGGGGAATATAGCGGGACGAAAACATTTCAGATGCGTCCGGGCGATCGCTTTGGGGCGATGTTAGTCCCCCAAGGAGAAGTCGAGGAAGTATTCGATAATCCCGATATTGGCGGTGCCAAACGTCCCCTATTTTCCCTGAGTACCGCCAACCCCGAAGATGGGTTGCAAGCCGGACAAATCGCCGATGTGGATGGAAGCGGACAAACCTTCGTATTTGAAGACTTGCGCGTGGATGGGAGCAGCGATCGCGATTACAACGATATCATTTTCCGAGTCAAAGGCGCAGAAGGAGAAGCCGTCGAACTCGATGAGGTCATCGCCGCAGATCGGGATTGGCGAGAGACGGAATTGGGGCAGGAAATCCTCGATTATGT
>JBCCVR010000018.1:0-55000 GCA_039194995.1 Cyanobacteria bacterium P01_E01_bin.42
ATGAAAAAAGACAACTGCTAAAAGAATACCGCTAACTGCCTCAATCGAAATGATCTCAAAGGGGAGAAATAAAATCATGTAGGATAGGGCAAGAAAGAAGAACAGAGGTAGCAAATTTTTAACAAAGAAGACGAGGCGATCGCGCTGAATTTCAATAGCAACATTAAAGCGAGAGTATTCCTGTTCGAAGTTCTGCTCTGAAATAGACGGATCGCCTAAGTTAGAACCGATAAGCACGCTATCTTGAAAAAAGTCCACTGTTTTAACATCCCAGTCGGTAATTGTTCCAAACACTTGATATTTTTGCCAATTTTCTAAAATCTCATCGGCATTAATATCTCGCATTCCCAGCCAATCTACAACGTAGATTACGCGCTCTCTCGTCAAGTTTTTATGACGCAATCCTATACTTAATTCTTGGTGGTCAAATGGGTAATCATAAAAGAAAAATTTTTCCTGAAAATCGGCATTGACACGATAGACTTCATAGCGTAGTCCATCAATATTTCTCTGATTAATTGGGTCTTGTAATTGTAAAGATTCTCCGGAGTTTAAACGAGCCGTACTGTAGTTTATAAATTCAATATTGGGCGCATCAATATTCCCTCGATAGCGAAACCATAAAAAAAAGTCCCCTAAATAAGATGAGTTTTTTTCATCAAGATTTTTAATTTCATTAATGTCAATACCAGTATGAATGACATTCGTTTTATAAACGTAGCGATCGCCAATTTGCAAAATTCTTCCTTCTTCAAGTTCTCGTTCTAAATTGGGAATGCTCTTAAAATTCGTTGCGGCTTGGAGTTGAATGAATGCCGAGATTAATCTATTTTGTTTAAATAACCCCATAGCAAAAGGATGAAGGACATCGCCATTCTTATCAAAAAAAATTTCTCCAGTTATGCCGTGCATTGCCTTCTCCGGACGGTCGAATGAAGCCAAAGTATCTCGCAATTTTTGACGTTCTTGTTTGAGATTGTCGAGATCGCCTTGAATTCCCGATTGTTCCATCGCCCGAGCTAAAATTTGCACGGCATCGTAAGCATTCGCCGAAACCCAACCGGGTTCTAATTTATACTTGCTGCGATAATCATTTCGAAATTGTTGGGCCTGGCGTCCGGCCACATCAAAAATGAGAGGCGAGGGTGCGAGAACGTCTTCGAGAAAATAGCCAGGTTTTGCTTGTTCTTCGGGAAAGTTCTTGAATTCTTTAGAAGTTGTAATAATATTAGTAAGGCTATCAGAACCAATGATTTTATAATCTAAGTGGTTGCGCTTGAGCGGTACGGTTATTTTGAAATAATCGCTTATGTGAATGGGGAGAAATAATGTATCGAACTCCTCCCTATGGACTTTTAAATCCCTGAGAAGAGTTTGAATAAAAGATTGAAAGTTGTCTCGATGCTGCCCGATATCCCATTGTTTGACTTCACCACCAATATTCTCAAACGTGTTGCTAAAAACATCGGTTAGAGACTTGCTATAAATATCTTGACTATCGTATACTACAGCTATGCGATCGCGCTCCCGAATTTCCCGGAGATAGTAAGCCAAAAAATTTCCTTGGACGCGGGTGGGAGAAAAAGAACGAAAATACCAAGGATTATCAATCGTGACGGCATCGGCTGAGGCTGTAGATGCGATCGCCGGGATTCCTTCTTTTCGATAGATGCGACCCGCCGCAATGGAAGAGGTACTAAAAATGTGACCTAAAACGGCAACTGCGGCGGTTTCGTTAGCGATTTCTTTTGCTTTTGAAACCGCGATTTTTGCCTCACCGCGATCGTCGAATGAGAGGAGTTTGAGTTTTTTATTATTCACACCTCCACTTTCGTTAATACGATCGATTGCTAATTGTGCGCCTTTGACTACAGAATCTCCGTCAAATTCATTTGCTCCACTCAACGGCCCGGCAAAGGCAATATAAATTGGCTCATTATTTTTATTGGTCGTTCCCCAAAAAATTGCTGTCGAGCAAACCAATAGAAACAGTGCAAAAATAACCAGCCCTTGTTTAAGAGTTTTCCGGTTAATAGAATCCATAAATCATTTCAGATTGGCAGTGCAATATTCAAAATCATGGGTGCATCTCAGTTTTGCAAAAATACTCTTTATCGCCAGTTTTTTATCCCCCTCCTGTCCCCCTTTGAAAGGGGGAAGCCGATCCCTCCCTTACGAAGGGGGGTTAGGGGGGATAGAAATTTACGAATTTGAGATGCACCCAAAATTATAATCTTCGGTTTGGGGAAAAACCTAAAAATAAAAACTATTTCTTAATAAAAAACCCTTTTTTCTACAGTAATAGAAAAAAGGGAGAAAATTAATCGCTCTTTGCTTTGACTAAGTCCAGAAAAATCGACGTTTTCGTTAATCGATTTCAATACTTTGAGGAGGAGAATCAGAGGGGGAACCCTTGGGCGTTAAGGGTTGGCGAAACTGTTCGTATAGGCGATCGCGCCAGGCAAAAAAGGGTTCATAGGCGCTATTATCTCCTAAGCCCGGAATGCCTTTCCCTTGGAATTCTTCAGGAATCTCTAAATAGTTTCCTGCGGGAAATTTCAGCAAGATGCTCAGCCCAGCAACGGTTAAATCGGCTAATGTCGGTTCGTCCCCGACCAAATAGGGACTATCCTGCAAGAGCAAGCAAAGTGCGTCTAAATCCTGTTTGAGTCCGGTTTCAGCTTCTTTGACTGCATCGCCCCCAAAACCCACGCCAGCTCCGAGGATATCCAACATATCCCCCGGTAGCGCTCCGACGATCGCCTTCAGGAAATCGGGAGTCTCTTTCGGGAGGATAGAAGTGCGGAAGTTTTGATTTTTATTCAGACCGCCGATGAAGGCTTTTCGCCCTTTTAAACCGATTGATTCGTCCGCCCACTCTTCCATAAGCAAACATAGCCCTTTGGCGCGATGATCGCTGGGTAAAATCGGGCGATCGGGATATTTTCGTTCTAGGTAGAACGCAATTTCCGTAGAATCGCAAACATAGGTTTCGCCATCTTTCAAAATGGGAACTTGTCGCTGTCCGGACTTTTGGAAAAGCTCCAACTGTCCGACCCCCGGAGTCACTTCTATCTTGCGATATTCTAAACCTTTATAATCAAGAATGAGCCTGACTTTTTCGGAGTATTGCGATAGCTCGAATTGGTATAACTCCAGCATTTCATCTCACCAGTAAACATTAAAAGGGCATGGGAGTAGCGAATCCCCCCTAACCCCCTTTAATAAGGAGGGAAAAGAAGGGGATATCTCAATTTCCAATTTCCCAACCCTACCTTATCGCATTGCGAATTTAAGGATGAAGAGAGCGGCTAAAATCCATAGCCCGATTTTGGTTTCGTGGAATTTGCCTTGGAAGGTTTTCATGAGGGGATAGGCAATCAACCCCGCCGCTAATCCGTCGGCAATGGAGAAACTGAGGGGCATAATTAGGATGGTTAAAAAGGAAGGAATGGACTCGACGGGATCGTCCCAGCGAATTTGCGCCGCACTCCCCATCATGAGTACCCCGACGATAATCAGAGCCGGAGCCGTGGCAAAGGCAGGAATGGCTTGCAGGAAGGGGATAAAGAGGATTGAGAGGGCGAATAAAATCGCCGCGACGACGGCGCTAAAGCCACTGCGTCCCCCTTCAGAAACACCGGAGGCGGATTCGATATAGGTGGTAACGGTGGAGGTTCCCATCGCAGCCCCAGCAGTTGTTCCTACCGCATCGGCCATAAAGGCGCGATTAACCCGGGGAAATTCGCCGTTTTTCTGAATATATCCGGCTTTGATGCCTAAACCCGTGAGAGTACCGACGGTATCGAATAAATCCACAAAAAAGAATACAAAAATGATAGAGAGCAGTTGCCAAATATTAATTTTTAGCACTTCTCCCAAGCCGACGAAGGCTTGACCGAAGAGATGAACGGGAAGGACGGGAACGCCGATGAGACCTTCGGGAGGTGGTGCAATTCGTAAAATCCAGCCTAAAACTGCCGTGGCGAGAATACCCCACAACAGCGCGCCTTTAATGCGTCTGGCGATGAAGGCCGAGGTGATGAATAGCCCCGCGATCGCCATTAATGTATTGGGGTTGCTCAAATCCCCCAAGCTGGTAATGGTGGCGGGGTAGGCGACAATTAAGCCCGCGCCTCCGGTTTCCGTGCTGCCGGATAAGCCAATATAAGCGATAAATAAGCCAATTCCCGCCGCCGTCGCGTGTTTGATACAGTCGGGGATGAGGGTGACGATTTTGGCGCGCAGGTTGGTGATGGTGAGGATGATAAAGATAAGGCCTTCGATGAAGACGGCGGCGAGGGCGACGCGCCAATCGATGCCTAATGCTAAAACAACGGAAAAGGCAAAATAGGCATTCAGTCCCATACCCGGGGCGAGGGCAAAGGGATATTTGGCGTAGAGTCCCATCACGAGGGTGGCGATCGCGGCGGAAAGTCCCGTAGCCATGACCAATTCCCGAAATAAATCCCCGGATTCTTCTAGGAAAATAGCGTTAGAGAGAATGCCGGGGTTAACCACGAGAATATAAGCCATGGTCACAAACGTCGTGATTCCGGCCAGAATTTCCGTGCGGAAGTCGGTCTTGAGTTCGGCAAAATTAAAATACTGGGCGATCGCGTTGGTTTCGGTTGCCCCATTGCCTTCGCCCGAGGCGATCGCTTCGTCTTCGGGGGTCGGGGGAGATGCGTTTTCAGGGTCTTGTGTCATCTTCTGCTAAAAAACAACGAATGGTAAACAGTTAACAGTAACCGAGAATCGGCTAAGGTGTTGTCATGGCAGATACGGCGATGGAGAGAAAGAAAAAATGGGCGATAATCATTCTCCTGTAGGATTGCATCTCAAGCGTCCTTGTTTGTTGGTTTCGGATCTCGAGCGATCGCTAAAAATTTATCGTGATATCTTGGGCTTTCGCTTGGATTATCAGAGTCCGGCGGATCCTGATTCTTATCTCTATACTGTATTTGCGTTACCGCCAACGGCTTCTCTCACTTTTGCGGCTTTTAGCACCCCCAATGAATCTCGCGCTTTGGCGTTGGCGGAGGTGAAAGGGATCGTACTGCCCTCAACACAGCCTCCTTATCGCGCGGGTTTAGTGATACAAGTCGATTCTCTCGATAAAATCCTCTCTCAATGGCAGGCACTCGATCTTCCCATTTGTCCCCCCAATCATTTTACGGCGAGCGATCGCCACTTTACCGAACAGGGGGTTTTCGATTGCGATCGTCATTTACTGATTTTGTATGAATCTCGTTTGTTGGCTAATGAATAATTGTTTGCGAGTTTTAAAATGATTCAAGTTTCTCGAATTCTGCTGTTGACTTCTCTTTTATTTGCCTGCACTCCGAAAGCGATGGCAAATGCGATCGCTCCTGCGGTAAAAGACTTCAACTCTCAAATATTCTTAGCGCAAACTATTACACCCGAAGCGAGTTCTATCTGGAAAAATGCGGCGCTTGGAAGTTTGGCGATCGCACTAGCAGAAGTTGGCGATCGCGATCGTCTGGTCGAGATACTGAACGAGATCGCAAATCCAGACGTGCGCGGACAAATTTTAGCAGAATTAGGATTTCGATTGGTTAAAAAGGGAGAACTTGAATTAGCCGAAACTTTACTGGCAGGGGAAGGGAATATTCGCTTATTGGCCGGGATTTTTCATAACTTAATTGCCGAAAAATATACGGAGCGCGCTTGGGAATGGGTGCAACTGAAAAATGGAGAAGATAATCGCATTTTATTTATTTTTGTTGAAGCGGCGATCGCCAATCAGGAGTATGATCGCGCTTGGGAAATTCTGCAAACTCTTGATGTAGAAATCCTCAGAGCGATTAACTGGCGAAACTTGGCGTTTGGATTTGCCGAACAAGGTAAGAGCGATCGCATTCTCGAAATTGTTGAGATTTTAGAGAATAATGAGACCAAACAAGATTTTACCTTACTGGCTGCTTTAGCCTTAGCAGAAAATAACCAACCTAGACCCGCTCTCAATATCGTTTCTCGGCTGGAAAGAAATATTAATCGGGTTCATGCTTTGGGGGCAATTGGTTTAAAATTTATCGAAAATGGCGATCGCGATCGCGGTGAAGAACTCTTCGATCGCTTGCGAGAATTATTGCCGAAATTGGAAGCGAATGCCCAAACTAATTCTGTTTTGAGCAATCTTTCCACTTATCTCGCGCGCGGGGGGGAATTCGCGCTTGCTCTCGAATTGAGCGATCGCATTTCTAATCCTTCTGCTAAAAATGAGGCTTTATTTTATATTGCACGCTCTTTCGGAGAAGCTAAAAAATTTGCTCGCGCTTTAGAGTTAAGTTCGGAAATTAATGTATCGGGATTGCGAGAGAATGTTATTCAACAAGTTGCCGTTAATTTAGCACAGAACAACCAAAGCGATCGGGCTTTATCCCTCCTTCGCTCTTTGACGGATACCAATGAAACTTTCAAAGATATCGCAACCATATTAGCCGAAAAGGAACAATTCGATCTTGCGCTAGAAGTTGCCGATCGTATCCAGATCGTAGAACTTAAAACCGTGACCCTCGGCGCGATCGCGTTTCATCTCTATCAAAACCAACGCCAAGAAACCGCGCGAGAGATTCTCCAGCAAACTTTTCAACTTTGGGAGACGTTAGCCGATCCCGCCACTAAAGATACCCTATTGGGTTTAATTGTCTTGCCTTTCGTTGAAAGTGAATTCTACGATCTTGCCTTAGAGTTGTTACAAAAAACGAATACTTTAACTGAAAGACAGAATACCTTACGAGATACTGCCTATACTGTCGCCGAAACTGGAAAACGCAAAGATTCTTTGCAATTTATTACTTTAATGGGAGATGAAATCGAAAAAATTGGGGCGTTAATTTTTCTCGCCCTGCAACTCGATCGCCAAGGACACGTAGAAGACGCGATCGCGACTCTCGCAGAAGCCTTAGAATTGTCGGAAACTCTCCCAAATCCAGAACAAAAAGCCTTATTATTAAGTTCGATTGCTACCCAATTTGCCGAACTGGGGCGATCGCAACAAGCCTCGGAAATTATCGATCGCGTTCTCGAATTACTAGAAATCTAAAGAAAAGATAAGAATCAAAAAGATACCTCTCTTTCTGTTGTATCAATCGTCTCGAATTGTAAATAAAATCTTAGGAAGGTCTAAAGATGGTAGAAAGGGCTACATTTTTATGGCAGGATAATATGTTGCAAATCGCGTTCGGTCAAACTTGTTAAGGAGCTTGCAATATGACATTACAGTTAGGCGATACCGTCCCCAACTTTACACAAGCAACCAGTGAAGGTGAAATTACTTTCTACGACTGGGCTGGCGATAGTTGGGTCGTACTTTTTTCTCATCCTGCCGACTATACTCCCGTTTGCACCACCGAACTCGGAGAAGTTGCCAAACTAAAATCGGAATTTGAGAAGCGCGGAGCCAAAGTTATTGCCCTCAGCGTTGATGGTGTCGAGTCTCATAAAGGCTGGATCGGGGATATCAACGAAACCCAAAGTACGACGGTTAACTATCCCATCATCGCCGATGAAGATCAAAAAGTTTCAGATCTCTATGGCATGATTCACCCCAATTCCCTCGCCAAATTAACGGTACGGACGGTATTTGTAATCGATCCTAATAAAAAATTACGCCTGACGATTACTTATCCCCCCAGCACCGGACGGAATTTTTCCGAAATCCTGCGGACGATTGATTCTCTCCAACTCACGGATAAATATTCGGTTGCAACTCCCGTGAATTGGCAACAAGGAGAAGATGTCGTTGTTGCTCCTAATATTCCCACTGACGAAGCCAAGCAGAAATTTCCCAAAGGCGTAGAGGAAATCAAGCCTTATTTACGGATGACTCCCCAACCTGAATAAACCTGTCGGGGCGTTCCCTGGAACGCCCCTATTTCCCTATATCTCTACGATCGGCCAAATCGCACAGTGCATTGAGAATTGCCGAAGTCGCGGGAGAGCCTCCCTTTCTGCCTTCAATGCGAATTTGAGGAATCGCAATTTTCGCGAGCATTTGCTTCGACTCGACAACATTCACAAAACCCACGGGAGAGCCGATCGCTAAAGCTGGCTGTTTGGGAGAATTTGGTATCAGTTCGCATAATGCCATTAGCGCCGTCGGTGCATTGCCGATCGCGTAAATCGCTTCGGGATATTCATCAAAACAGCGTATCATTCCCGTTTCCGTGCGGGTTTTTCCCGGTAGCGGTTCATCGCAACGGTCGATCGCGGCAATAATTGCGTTACCGAACGTTTTCTGCACCATGCTGGCAATACCTTGGCGAATCATGGTCACATCGACAACGATGGGACGGAGATCGCGCAAGGCAGCAATACCGCTTTCAATGCCATCGGGACTAAAATAGAGCGACCTTGCCAGCGCAAAATCCGCCGTTGCGTGGATGGTGCGACGCGCGATCGCGTATTCGGGAGGAGTCCAAGAATGTTCGCCAATCTCGCGATCGATAATGGCAAAACTTTCTTCGAGAATGGGATGATTGAGATTACCCGTCATGTCCCTTCCATCGATCGTTGTGCATTGCAATGATTGCCCTCAAAACTCCACGAAGGGAAAATCTGCCTCTCGATAAAAGCGCGTCATATCGTCAAATTTATGGAGTTCGGCGCGTTCGAAGGTCAAGATTTCATTGCTATCCATCCAGCGATCGTTAAAATCCGCGAGAACTTCATAACACCAATCGCGATCGAAGGATTCGACCCCCGAACTAAAATAGGCCAGCGTAATATGAGCCGTGTAATGATACTGCTGTTGTACCCCGAGAGCAATCAACCCTCGCTCTTGATAGAGGGCGCGGCGCAGTTGCAGCAGTCGATTATGAGAATCTTCTTCCTTGGGCACCAAACAGGCTTCGATCGCCCGGGGTCGAACGGCAATTCCCAACAACTGTAAGGCAACGGGATGGCGTTCGGGCATCGATTGTTGATAGCGATCGAAACTCGAGTCCACGCGATCGCGCAACTTTGCTTCAAAGGCTTTATCTTCGGCGATCGCGTCGCGATAATCGCTATCCCAAATTAAATCCGCGATCGTCAGGTGAAAGCTATCCACCGGGACGGGAACGAGCAAACCTTCGCCGATCCGCTCCAACAATTCCCCTCGGGCGGTTGCCAATTGGTCGTAAAACCCTTGATTGGCTCGATCGAGATTGCAGGTGGGAGAACTCACCGTGTATCCCGGAAATGCGATCGGAACTCCTTCTTTGAACTTGGGAGACTCCTGCACGTTTTGCAGTTGGTTGAGACAAGTCAAGGGGCGCGTCAGTTTCGTCACCCGGTTAACATAAGTTTGGTAAGTTTCGTCCAATCTTCGATCCCCCTAAAAACTCAAGGCTGAAGGAGAAAGGCCAAACACCAATTCTCTTCTCCGTTTATTGTAGACTGAGAACAGCAACTCGTTGCCAGTTCTCGCGATCGAATCGAGCAAGGGAAGATTGTAAGGTAAAGACATGGATTCACAGGCTCTCATTCTCGTCGTGGATGACAATTCGACCAATATTAGAGTTCTCTCCAACAGTTTGCAAGAGGCAGACTATCGAGTTCTCGTCGCCAAGGACGGGCATAGCGCCCTCAAAAGATTAGAGAATATTAAGCCGGATCTGATTTTGTTGGATGTCATGATGCCGGGGATCGATGGTTTTGAGACCTGCCAGCGCATTAAGACGAGCGATCGCTTCCGGGATATTCCCATTATTTTTATGACGGCACTGACAGAGAAGGAACAGAAGGTGAGGGGGTTGCAACTGGGGGCAGTGGATTACATTACCAAACCGTTTCAACATGAAGAAGTCTTGGCCAGAGTAGGGGTTCACTTGCAGTTGTATCGACTCAAGCGCCAATTAGAGCAACGAGTCCAAGAACGGACGCAGGCATTACAAACCGCCCTAGACAATCTCAAACAGGCACAGGCCCAACTCATCCACAGCGAAAAAATGTCTGCCTTGGGGGAAATGGTGGCGGGAGTCGCCCACGAAATCAATAATCCCGTTAATTTTATCTCCGGGAATGTGCCTTTAATCCGGGAGTACGTGCAAGATTTTCTCGAAGTTTTGCAACTATACCGCGAGCAAGTTCCCGTCACGCCCGCAAAAATGCAAGAACGACTCGAGGAGTTAGATATCGAGTTTATTACTGAAGATCTCCCCAAACTGATTGCATCCATGCAAATCGGCAGCGATCGCCTAGAACAGATCGTACATTCTTTGGGAACTTTTTCTCGTCTGGACGATGCCATGCCCAGACCCACGGATCTGCACGTGGGTCTCGATGCAACTCTGACTATTTTGGGCAATCGCCTGAAAATCAAGGCAGAACGACCGGCCATTAAGGTCTTTCGCCAGTATGGAACCGTGCCGCTTGCCACCTGTTATGGAGGACAACTCAATCAAGTCTTTATGAATATTTTGGCCAATGCGATCGATGCGTTGGAGGAGTCGAATAGCGGACGTTCCTACCAAGAGATCGAGTCCAATCCCAATACCATTAGCATTTGCACTGCCTTTGACGAAGAAAAAGAGCGGATCGCGATCGCCATTCGCGACAACGGGACGGGAATGACAGAGGAAGTACAACAGCGCGTTTTCGAGCGTCTTTTTACCACGAAACCCGTCGGCAAGGGGACGGGGTTGGGAATGGCGATTTCCCGTCAAATCATCGAGGGAAAGCACGGAGGAAGCATCAGCGTGACTTCGGTTTTGGGGGAGGGGACTGAGTTTGCGATCGAGATTCCTTTGAAGATTTAAAACATCTATTGTGAAAAAGATTGTGAAAAAGCAAAAAAGAGAGCCGGACATAAGCCGGGTTCTGTTCGTGGATGGTTATCTATCTAGGACATTCGTTACCGAATATCTCGAGCGGTTCGCCAAATTCGGGACGGGAAAAAGACCAACCCTTGCCCCTCCGACCTTGCTCCCAACCGGGGTTTACCGAGCCAGCACCTCTCGATGCTGCTGGTGCGCTCTTACCGCACCTTTGCACCCTTACCCTTTTCAGTGGTCAGTTATCAGTTATCAGTTATCAGGTTTTCGCTGTTGACTGGTTACTGTTTATCGATCGCTGTAAAAGGGCGGTATTTTTCTGTGGCACTCTCCTCACGATCGCTCGCACTGGGCGTTACCCAGCAAGTTTGGTCTTTCGGGAGCCCGGACTTTCCTCACGCTCGTTACCGAGCCTGCAACCATCTCGCCGACTCTCTTTGTTCTATTATCGGCGATCGATTATCAATTATCAATGATTTCCTCAATTTCTTTAGCGACCCATTCGGCCGCTTTTTGAGCGCCATAGGGGAACTTTAATGGGCAAGGCGATCGCCTAATTCTCAACGCTTCGAGAGTTTCAATGCAAATGCGACCATGAGACATAAGCCTAAAATTAAGGGGACGATCGCCGCAATATAAAAAACCTGTTCCACAGGGCGATCGCCCAACAAAAAGCCAAATAATGCAGGGGAAAGAAACTGCCCCAGAAAGTTCGTTCCCGTCCCCGCAGCGAGAATCGTTGATTGCAATTCGGAAGAGGCAATATTGGATAAAAGGGTGTAAATATTGGGCAGAACAATGCCAAAACCGATCCCCAAAAAACTGGTTGCCAATAAGAACATATACAGGCGATCGAATTGAGGAATTGCTGTGAGGACGAGGGCAACAATTCCAAATCCCAATGCCGTCGCGGGAATCAGTCCCAAACGTCGCGTTAATTGACGGACTCCAAAAGCCGCGATCGCCGCAGAACCGATCGCCTGAGAAGCTAAAACAATGCCATTAATCGCCGTTCCTGAGTTAATCGTTACTTTCAAATGGCTAGGCAAATTAATCACCACCGCATAAGCTGTTGCTGCTGTGAGGCAAAGGGTTAAAAATAATTGCCATGTTAAAGGGTTGGCAAGGACTTTTTGTAACTCTCGGGCATCTCCGGTAAGGGCGGAAAGAGATTGCGCTGAGGAGGTCGATTTTTCCGGTTGTTTGAAAGCAACCAGAACCAACAAGGCAAACGGAAGCGCTAAACCGTACAACAGGAAAGACACTCGCCACCCCAAAAGTCCCAAAAGTCCGGCGGAAATCGGATAGACAATATTGGCGATCGCTAAAACGCTCGAAACATAAGCGATCGCTTGGGCGCGGGCTTCGGCAGATTCGTACCGCCTCACTAATAAGCCCAAGCTCGCGGCAGCAATTCCCCCACTGGCAGCCCCCACCAAGCCTCGGGTAATCAGGAGGGGCGTAAAATCATTCATTAACCCCCCTGCCATGCCGAATACGGCGTACAAAACCAGCGAAACGACCAATACCTTAACTTGCCCGAGGCGATCGGCTAACAGCCCTAAAATGGGGCTAAAGAGAGCAACCGTCAAATAATGCGTGCTGACCAAATAACCTGCTAGCGAGCGATCGAGTTGCAGTTGTTCGATGATTTCCGGCAAAACCGGAGCAATTACGGCTCCAGTTAAGACAATTAAAGATCCTGTTGCAAACAAGACAAACAACGAGCGATCGCGCCAAGTAAATTCCATTGATTAATAATCTTAATAACTGGTGACTGGTGACTGGTGACTGGTGACTGATTTACAGCATCTGTAAAATTTCTTCGATCTTCTGTTTGCGATCGCGACTAAACAGCGCCAAAATCAAACTTGCAATAACATAAGGCACGGCAAAAGCACTCCCCAAATATCCGCGCCAGCGAGTCCAAGAAAAAATAGCCCTCCAAGTCGGATAAACTCGCCAAAAACGATTGATCGAGCAAACCATATCATCTCCCAATGCCGTCACCTCATGCCACCATCCGGTTGGAATATAGAGCATTTCTCCCGGTGCGAGTAGAATTTCTTGCTTGTAGGGTAATGCTTTTTGATAATTGGGAAAGGCTTGTAGATCCGGCTTTTCTGGATACAGTTGACTGAACCACGATCGCAGTTTTAAACCGCGATAAAAATGCACGAAGATCGGAAATGGATAGAGATTAGAGGTTTGGGATGGGGGAAAAAGAACGATCTTTTTCGTCCCGTAAAGCTGAATTAAAGTACCATCCATCTGATCGTAATGCAAGCATTCAACATGGCCTCCAGGACCCACCCAAATATTAAAATGGCTGATAGGCTTATCGAGACCGAGGGCAACAATTTGTTCTCTCGCTTCTTGTAGAACCGATTCCTGCTTTAACGGTGTTTCATTAATCGAACATTTTGCCAAATAGATATCCTTTGCATGAGCTTCTCGACTGCGTAATAGTTCCCCGTATTCTCGAAATGTTTTGTAGTCTGCCTTAACGCCACTACCAATATTTTCCCACTCTCTTTTATCTTGTTGATAGCGTTCTTTTCCGTATTGTCGCATCAGGAATTTGCGATCGCCCAATTTTTTCGTGAGAAAGTCCAGATCCCATTCCGATTTTCCTGCCAGCAACCCCGTTAAAATGACCGGAACTCCCGGTTGTTGATACCGTTTGACAAATTCGCTTTTGGTTAGATCGCTTAGGGGAATTCGCGCGATCGCAGGGAGATTCCCTGCTGAATCCGAGTTGAGTCGAGGACTTACTTCTGTGGTCATGAGTGGGTTAAGTACAGTTGTTTGCAGTATGAGAAGGAATCGAAGTCTGATTATAGAGCAACCCGCACGCGACTTGAAAAATTTTTGCAGATCGGGCAGGCAAAAGTATTTTCAAGATTTCTGATGAAGGGAATCTGAAATGGAAATAGTGAAAATCAGCATCAAATTCTTTGCCGCTCTCGTCGGGCATTCGAGAATCGATATTGCGATAAAATCGAAATAAATATCGAGAATCGGCAAAATCATGGAATTGTTCGATCGCGTCCTGCGTGTTGTGCAGTCAAATATAAATAGTTGGATAAATGCAGAAGAAGATCCCATCCTATCTTTAGAAAGAACGGTGGATGAAATGCAGCGAGAATTAGTAAAATTACGCCAGGCCGTTGCCCTCGCGATCGCCACCCAGAAGCGCACGGAACGCCAAGTTTCGCAAAATCGAGGTTCTGCCGAAGATTGGTATCGCCACGCCCATATCGCCCTGATAGGAGGCGAAGAAGCGATCGCCCGAGCAGCCCTCACCCGTCGCCAAAACTATCAAGAGAATGCCACCCTCCTCGATCGCCAAATTAAACGACAAAACGAAATTATTCTTAAACTCAAACAAGATCTGCGCCTCCTTGAAGATCGCCTCGCCTGCGTTAAAGTGCAAAAAGATATGTATCTTGCCAGAGCAACATCCGCCGAAGCCACTCGCCGACTGCACGAACTCCTCGAAAAAGGAGTTCGAAAAAGCACCTTCGATCTTCTCGATCGCGTTGAAGAAAGAGTACGAGATTTAGAAGCCCGGGCAGAAGTTGCCTCCCAACAAAACACCGATCCCCTCGCAGGCAAATTCCAAAAACTAGAAACCTCAGCAGCGATCGAAACAGAACTCTCAAAACTCCGCCAACAAATTAATAATAAGTAAGAACCCACCCCCAGCCCTGACCCACCCCCAGCCCCTCCAAGGAAGGGAGGCAAGAGGAATCTCCTCTAACGTCCCTTAGTAAGAGAGGAGAAGAAGGGGGATCGCCAATAACCAATAACCAATATGATGATTTACAAATATCCACCCCTTGAAGCAGGAATTCTCATTAAGCGTTATAAACGATTTTTAGCCGATATCAAACTCGAATCTGGAGAGATAATTACCGCCCATTGTCCCAATACCGGACCTATGATCGGACTCCACGATCCCGGTAGTCCCGTAAGAGTTTCCCAGAGTAACAATCCCAAACGAAAACTCGCCTACACCTGGGAAATGATAAGCGTCAATCAAGATACCCAACCCACTTGGGTGGGCGTAAATACTGCCATGCCCAACCGAATTATCAAACTGGCTTTAGAGCGAAACTTATTACCCGAACTGGCAGGACGTTACGATACAGTTCGTACAGAAGTGACCTGCGGCAGCGAAAAAAAGAGTCGCATCGACTTTCTCATCAGCGATCGCCACACCTCCACCTATCTCGAAGTCAAAAGCGCAACTTGGGCAGAAGGAAATACTGCCTTATTCCCCGATACTGTCACCACAAGGGGGCAAAAACACCTGCGAGAATTAATGGGAGTCCTCGGAACAACAAAAGCCGGGATTTTATACTTTATCAACCGAGGAGACTGCGATCGCTTTGCCCCGGGGGATCGTCGCGATCCCGTCTATGGGGAGTTGTTGCGAGAGGCGATCGCAAAAGGAGTCGAGGTCTTTCCCTACCGCTTTGAGATTACCCCACAAGGGATTTATTTTCGGGGTTTGGTAGAATTTTTGAGCCGTCAACCCACTAATGATGTAATATAAGCCAAGGTAAAAGCTGACTTTTTTCAGAATATCTTAAGGAAAGTTCTACATGATCCGAAAACTGAGGGGATTTGCAATCGTGCTACTGCTTATATTGCCCGCGATCGGTTGCAATCGTCCGAGTTCCGACGCAACTAATACACCCATTAAAGTAAGTACTCACCAAGCGAATGCAAAAGCCGTCGGTGATATTATTGTTAATCCAAATTTCCAAAAGCTACAAGGAAATGGCGTATATTTGTATCTTCCTCCTGGATACGAAGGGGGCGATCCGCAAAAAGATATTGAAGAAATGGCAGTTAATTTAGAGGGTGCGGGTTCGGAATACAAAAATCTGAGTAATGCCCTGAGAGAAACTAAAGATTTAGTAGCTTTAGTCGCATTCGATACAGAAAACTCTCAAGGGGGATTCGTGACGAATGTTAATGTAACGTCCCAGAAAATGCCCCAGGGGACGAATTTAGAGGAGTTTCAGCAGGCGATCGCAAATGACTTGATGGGAGTGGGTTATGATGTCTTAGAACAAGAGATTCAAGCCTTACAAAAATGGCAAGCGGGACAAATTACCGTAGAGATTGAAACGGGAAATACTCAAATCACGCAGCTAGTCTATACGATTCAAGATCGCGATGTTTTCTGGGTTGTGACTTATTCTACGCCAACCGAAGAGTTTAGCGATCGCTTACAAGATTTTCAAGATAGTATCGTTACTTTTGATATCCAAGACAAGGAATAAACTTACCCATTCAAAAATCTCCCGAGATCGTAAGATTCATCGTGCAAGATTTTCAAATCCGAAACATTGAGAAACTATTAGCGATTGCGGTTAAATTACCGGGATATCAAAGGCGATTTCAAAAAGCGGGACTTTGCGATCGTAACGGGAATATTATTGCAGATTGGCAGCCTGCTTTCAAGCGATTGTCCCCTCTCGGAAAGGAAGAAGTACGCCAAAATCCCCATCTATTTTTAGCAAATGCGTCAGATATTGTATATCGGGGAATAACGGGAGGAACTCGAGGCAAAAGTTTGGTTTATTTTGCAGGCGAAGCGTGGAATAATGCGAGAGTTACAACCAGACAAAAAACATTAGCTTGGTGGGGAATTGATGAGAATATCTCCATTTTAAACGTTCGTAGTCGTCTGTTTCCAGTGCGTTGGATGGACGGATCGCTGATTGGAGAAATCGATCGCGAGTTTATCGATTTATTTTTGGTGTTATTAGAGGATAGATTTAGAGTAATTCGCGGCTATCCGAGTCAATTATGCGAACTTGCAACCTATTTAGATCGTTTTCAGTTGCTGAAGATTAAGGCAGTAATTTGTACGGGAGAATGTTTATACGACTATCAAAACTCTTTATTAAAATCAGTCTTTAATGCACCTATAATTAATGAGTATGGTTGCCAAGAAACAGGCATTTCCGGCTTAACCGATCCGAAAAAAGGATGTTTGCATTTGGATGAAAATCGCTGCTTGTATGAAATAGTCGAAGGTGAGCTAGTTACAACGGATTTGTTTAATTATACTATGCCCATGATTCGCTACAAATGCGGTGATATTCTGGAATTGAATGATGAAGGATATCAATGCGATCGCAAGGGTTTAATGGCTAAAATCAAAGGACGAATTGAAGATAAAATTAGAACGAAAACGGGAATTAAATATGCAGGCGAAATTGAGTTACCCCCTCTCGAAGGGATTTTGACTTATCAAGTCCGACGCAGACAAAATAAACGGGTCGAATTTTTATTGCAACCCACCCACAGCGATCGCCTTCCACTTGATGGTTTAAAAGATTGGACTGATGAGATATTTGGTGAAATTGAAGCACAAATTTACACGCGATCGCGAGATATTCCCGATGTAAGCTATCAATCTTGTAGCGATCGTGAATGGCTCGATATTATCTATAATCATTCTTGGAGTGAATGGCTTGATTTTCCCCAATTTCCCCTAGAGAAAGACAAGAATGAAGCCAAGAATAGCGCTCAATTACTTTATGAGTTAATTAATCCTCGTTTAATCCTCTATTCGGGAATTTCTCCATCGACACGAGAGTTGATTGATTTTATTATAAATTCGCCACCTTGTCAAGATATAGAAGTCGAAAAGACAACGGCACGAATTCTCTTATTTTCTTGCTCTTTTTTGGCAGAAGATCCAGAAGTTTTTTCGATCTATCAAAATGGGGGAAAACGATTAAAACAAGCACTCGATCGCGATAAAAAAGGCGATAATTCTGCATATCTCGATCTGCTGATTCCCAGCTTATATTTAGAGGAAAAGTTAGCGCGATCGCTATGGGAAGATATTCCGCCCGAGTTGCAAGGCGATCGCATTGTTCTCGATCGCTTCAATATCCAAAATTTACTCTACAGTTTTGAGTCAGCATGGCGTTTGGCAAATCGAAATCAAAGCAAAAGTGCGAAATTGATTCGACCTCTTTTATCTTTATTAATGGGAGATTTAGAGTTTTTTAGGTCGCGCTTTAATTTATCTTTGTTGGCTTACTGGTGTAATCTAGTGCATAATGGTGAGATTGTCAATTTTGACGGGGATCGAAAAGGCGATCGCTTTTTTACCGCATGGTTGAGATGGAGAAAATCCCTGTTAGAAAATTGCGATGGATCGGAACAATATTTTAACGAGTTCAAATCTGTTGCAACAACCAAGAACGAACAAGCAAGATTGATTTTAGAACAAGGCTATGATATATTATCTCGCGATCGTGAATTCGATCTGCGAGAATGGTTGCCAATTCTACGAAAATATGCAGGATTGAAACAAAGGAATAGCTTAGATTCTGCGATTGATTCTGCACCTTGGATTCCAATTTTGCGATCGCTGGCACAACCGTTACTCGATGCAGGAAAATCCGAGTTAGCATATCAATGTTTGCTTTTATCTGCCCTTCCTTCTCCTCGTCAATCCGTCTTCGATCGCAGAACTAAAGAAGTGAATGAAAAACAAACAGTAATTTGCGATCTAACGAATCTTTGAGGTAAAATAGTTTGAGAATGGAACAATTTTTGCCAACTGAAGTATCTAAATATCTTGAGTATTTATCTTCCCAAATTATTGCTTATTTACCGGGAGACACTTTCATCGATCGCAGTATTATAACCCCTCAATCTCCTTTTATCGCTCCTATTCCTCCTCCCGTACAATTTCCTCGAGAAACAGCAAGAGAAGAATTCCCGGAGAATATTGCTTGGATGGGATCGAGAGAGATCATAGAACCCCTTCTATCTCAGTTTAAAACATTAGAATCCTGCCATTTTTTTAATGCGATCGCACTTCTCGAACAAAACAAAATTCAGTTTTCGTGGGGTGCAATACAACTTAACTCTCAATCTCAAGCGATCGCTCTGCAAACTTCTCCTAAACTAACAAAACAATCTAAAGTTTTAGCCCTCATTCCTCACTATAACTGCCATTCTTGGTTATATCGCTGTCTCAGATCGTTAGCCGATCAAACTCGACCCCCCGATCGCATTCTCGTCCTCGATGATTGTTCCTCCTATCCTCCTATTCAAATTACCGAACAATTTCCCCAAGTGACGTTATTAAAATCCTCCGAGAATGTCGGGCCTTATGGTTTGATACAACAAGCGATCGCGCAAACAAATTACGATGCGTATTTATTCCAAGATGCAGATGATTGGTCTGCAAATATCCGCTTAGAAAGACTTTTGGAAACAGCCGAAAAGACGGGTGTGGAATTGGTGGGAACGCAAGAATGGCGCGTTTATGAATTAGAATCGAAATTGACCCCCGTTTGCTATCCGTTAGATGTGAATTTGGCACTACAGGAAAAACCCGGTCATCCTCTCATGCACCCGAGTAGTTTGGTTTCCCGGGATTTAGTGATGAGAGTAGGAGGATTTGCGACGGGGTTGCGGTTTGGAGGGGATACAGAATTTTTATTGCGATCGGTCTTTGCTGCTAAAATTGCAAATATTCCCGAATTTTGCTACTTTCGCAGAAAACGACCCCATTCCCTCACTACAGCAAAGGAGACGGGTTTGGATTCTCCCCAGAGAAAAGAACTCTTAAAGGTATTAAAAACCCGTGCGAGGGAAAATATAGCCAAATTTCGAGACGGAATGCAACCGGATCTCACTCCTTTAGCGATCGCCGAACCGATTCAACTGCATTATCTTTCAGGCGATCGCAACTATAACGAGATATAATTAAGAGCTACAGATAATCCCTTTTAACATTTTTATTTTCTGCACATGACTTTTATAGACTCTCACCTATGGCACATTTGGATCGATCGTCTCTGTACGATGTTATTCATGCTGACAGTTCTTTGGGCGTTTTTATTTGCTGCTAAAATGGACTAACACGAGATTGAATCAAACCCGAAAATTTCATGTTCGAGGTAATTATCCCGATCAAAAATCGGAGTGAAATCGAACAGTGTGTTAACTCGTTAATTCCTCCTGAAAATCCCGATCGCAATGGGATTAAACGAGTAATTCTTTGTGATGGAGGTTCTAGCGATCGCGATTGTATTTCCGTCTTAAAAAACCTTGCACAATGGGAAAAAGTCGAAATCTTATCCTATCCCATCCCCCAGTTCAATAAATCCTATTTAATCAATCAAGGAATATTGCACTCTCGTGCTGAATATTTACTCGTCTCCGATGCAGATATTATTTGGAATTCACTCACCCTAGAAGTATTACTCGATCGCGTTAAGATGCAGGAAAATGCGATCGCCTGCGTGGAAAATGTAGCAGAATCCGATCCCGATGCTGACGTATTGCAACGCGATCGCTATACTTATGAGGTGCAAATCAAAGAGAAAATTGCATCGGTTAAAATTATTCGAGAAAAAGCAAAAGATATTAAAACTCGTCCCGGTTGCGGTTTAATTTGCACCCGTAAAAGCACGTTGATGTCATTGGGAGGATACAAGGAAATCTTTCGAGGGTGGGGATGGGAAGATCGAGATTTATTGATGCGTGGGGAACTTTTAGGATGTGAAATTTGTTGGACGGGTACAGTCACTCATCTTTCGCATTCGGATAATTTGCGCGATCGGGGAAAGCACAATTCTCTTATGCGATCGCGGAACTATAATATTATCACCTCATTTTATTCTTTAAAGAAAAGTTTGTATGGAAATTTGGATGAATGCGAAGTCAGAGAAAGTCCTTATCGACAAATCAAGATGGTTCAAATTCCTAAACGTCTGTTATCTATAGTGATGTAAGTTGTATTTGAATGAAAACTTACAAATTCTCAAAACTTATATTATAATTAGCCCCATAACGAGAATATACTTCTATTGTGTACTTGCCATCATAGGCAAGTATTGCTTGCCAGTTTTGATTCTCATAATTACCAAGAGTTCCAATTGTTTCCCCATTAGGAGTCAGTATGCGGATAGTAAAAACTCCATTATTATAATTAACAAATTTTAAATCGAGGTTTAGCTTCTGTCCAATACTGCCTTGAAGCAAATAAAGATGTTTTTGATTAGGATTCAGAAATCCTCCTACATAAGCTGTTCTATCAGGTTTAAACTCAACTTTTTTTGTTATAGTTTCGGTAATGTATCCTTCCAATACTTTTTCAGCTTCACTGAATACTTGTTCCCTATCTTCACCTTGATAAATTTGTTGCACTTGTTTCCATCCCTCATCTCTTTCATCAAGCATATATTTATAAGCAAGATAAGCAACAATAAGACCTCGTTCATAAAAATTTGCTGTTGTCTTATCCTTAAGACTCAGAACTTCTTTCCAAGATGCTTCTGCTCTAGAGCGAAGTCGTTCTGGAAATTGTCGTGTTATATTTCTCATTTGACCTTGACGATATTGCCAGACAGCATTGATTAAAACTCTATTTGAGAAGTAAAAGCGATCGTCTAGGACAGCAAACTCTAAAATTCCATCTCCATCTAAATCTTTTAAACCCAAGTCATCTGTATGGCTCAGTTCCGAATAACCAACCTCACCGAAAGCATGATAGACAACATCGTATCGATCTTCACAAGAATTGTAATGGTAAATCAGCAATCCAGCACAACAATGGGCACATCGAGTATGATAGCGAATCAATATCTCTGGTTCTCCATCATTGTCTAAATCTCGAATTTGGTCTAATCCGATACTGTAAAATTCGCATTGAGACTCCTGTATGGATTCCTCGGAAAATCTTGTTTTTAAGAACTCGTCAATGTACAGTTTTCCTTGACGAGTAATTTTTAGATGAGACTGAATATTACAAATTCTATCTCCAGATGTTTCAACCTCGATCGCACCGACCTTCTTTTTATAACTATAGAATCGAGGCTTTTGCTCTGATGCGATCGCAACTAACTCGGAACTCAAAACAACCTGTTGCAAAACTCCTCGCATTTCCTCTCGGATCGTTGGCGACTTCTCCTTACCCGCAATTGCACCAGAAGAAGCAGAAAGGGTTAGATTAGACAGCAAACCCAAAGCGATCGCAAATTGCCTCACAATTCTCGAATAGTTCATGAGCTACTCGAATAATATAAGTACTATCAGGCTCGATAAAATTTTCCAGAGCATTTAACTCGCTTATCAACTATCAATTATCGAATACTTTATTCTTCAGACACCACAACTACAGTAATATTATCCGAGCCGCCATTTTCCTTGGCTTGCTCTACCAATCCCTTAGCTGCCTCCTCGCAATTTTCGCTCTCTGTCAAATACGATTGAATCTCAGGATCTGGGACTTCTTCCGTTAATCCATCACTACACAATAACAGGCGATCTCCGTCTGTCACGTCGATTTTCTGAATTTCGATCTGTTGTAAGTCTTTTCGTCCCAAACATTGGGATAAAACATGCCGCCAAGGATGAATTCTCGCCTCCTCTGGCGTTAAATCCCCCATTTTCATCGCCCTTGCTACCCAAGTCTGATCCTCAGTTACCTGCTCGAGGGCTTCTCCTCGCAGGCGATACAAGCGAGAGTCACCGATATGAGCGCACCAAGCACGATCGCGACGGAACATGACAATCACGATCGTCGTCCCCATATCCGATCGCTCGGGATGTTCTTCTTGATCGTCCAAAATCCCTTGATTGGCATCTTCGATCGCCCCCTCGAGGAGCGTTTCCGATTCGATCTTATTGTCCCAGCGATCGCTCAAATACGCTTGAATGGATTGTGTGGCGATGTGACTGGCCTCTTGCCCGCCTGCATGACCGCCCATGCCATCGGCGACAATGAAAAAGCGCCCTTGCGGATCGATATAATAATCATCCTGGTTGACAGATCGAAGAACTCCTGTATCGGTTAGCCCCGTGAAGCGACGTTTCATATTGATTTGAATCTCAAACAAGATTAGCGAGGATTAGGGTAGGCGATCGCTGCGGTTGATTTTTCGCATTAGTTTCACGAGAAAGAAACCCGCGATAATCGCTGCTCCAGCAACAACAGCCGCCCAAATAATTTTATCGTTTACTAAGAGGATAGTAGCAGATAGGGTAAATGCGCCAACTAATAAAGTATAGTTGGTCAAAAGCTGAAACAAACTTAATTTTCTTAACAAGCGATCGGATTCCGTCGAGCGCACCCGTACCCGAATATCTCCCCGCTCTAACTTTTCAATGGTATCCTCGATCCGTCGCGGCAGAGAAAGCGCCGTGCTGCTGACTTGGGCGGCTTGTTGTCCCAATTTATCGAGGAGGTTGCTATTCTGTCCGTTGCTGTTGGTCATAATATCCAATGCGAAAGGCTTGGCCACTTCCATAAAATTAAACTCTGGATCTAGCCCCTTACCCACGCCCTCTAAGGTCGAAAATGCCCGCATGACAAAGGTAAACGTTGCCGGAAAGCGGAAGGGCTGATCGTAAGCAATTTCGTAGAGATCCTCGCCGATCGCTTCAATGGATTGCTCTTCAAAAGGCTTATCCATAAAGTTATCCAACATATACTGAATCGATCGCCGCACGGGGGAAAGATCTCCCGTAGGTTTGAGAGCATCCAATTCAATTAACGAAGCAATGACGCGATCGGAATTCTTTTCGGCGATTCCGAAGAGGGTCTCCATTAATCCTTCCCGCACGTTGGTTTTGATGCGCCCCATCATGCCGAAATCGTAAAAAATCAATGCACCATCCGGAGCGACTGCCATATTGCCGGGGTGGGGATCCGCATGGAAAAAGCCATCATTCAATAATTGCCGCAAATAAGCCTCTGCACCCAAGCGGGCTAGGAGCTTGCGATCGAGTCCTGCCGCTTCGAGAGCTTCGTAATGACTGATTTTGATACCGGGCATATATTCGAGGGTGAGGACGCGGGGGGAAACATAACGCCAATACACCCGAGGCACGTTTACCCAGTCAAAATGCCGAAAATTGCGTCGAAAGTTATCGGCATTGCGTCCTTCATTCAGATAGTCCGTTTCTTCCCAGAGAATTTTGCAGCATTCTGCATAAATCCCCATCCAGTCGCGTCCCTTGCCCCAATAAGGATGATTTTGAAAATATTGAGCGATGCGCTTAAGAATAGCCAGATCGATAGTGAAAAGCTGTTTTAAGCCCGGTCGTTGAACCTTGACGACCACTTCTTCGCCACTATGGAGTTGTGCTTTGTGAACCTGTCCCAAACTGGCTGCGGCAAGGGGAGTCGGTTCAAAATGGCGGAACAATTCGCCGATGGGTTTGCCCGTATCTTCCTCCACGATCGCGGCGGCTTGTTCGTAGGAAAAAGCCGGAACTTGGTCTTGCAGCTTGCTCAACTCCGCCACGTATTCTGCTGGAAACAAGTCCGCACGAGTGGAGAATAACTGCCCGACCTTAATAAATGTCGGACCCAATTCCAAACAACTTTCCCGCAACCAAGCGGCCTGTTTTTCCCGGCGCTTTTGGCGTTTTTCGTCGCTATATCCTCCGGGGTAGGACCATTGTTTCCCATCCCACCATAACTCAGTCAAAAAAGTGAGGACTGCTCGCCAAATATCGACACGCCGACGAAAGCGAGAGTAGTTTTTGCGATTCCAGCGATACTTACTTTTTGCTCGTTCCGGACGCAGACGGCGATCGCTCGGTTCGATTGCCTCTGAGTAGGGGGTTGGGACTGAATTGGAAGATAGGGCAGACACTTTTTAAGTAAAAAAGGAAATTTAAAAAAGTTTAAAATTAAAAAGGATTGACTCAACAAAGCAGTCAAACGGGAATGGTACTTTCCGCCTGCCCTAACTCGGAGAACTCCGATGGGCATTTAAAGCAGAGCGTAGACTGGCAATTTCCGCTCGTAACTCGTCGATAGTTTCTTGTAAGTCTCCAGAACTCGTACCCTCTCCGGTACTTCCCCCTGCCGGGCCGCTCATGTTAGCCTCTGCCATTTCCCGGTCGGCTCTCGCCATTGTTTCTTCCGCCAACTGCCGAAATTTTTCGCGTTGTTCGGCATCGAATTTACCGAATTCGCTGAGGGCATCGCTGAAAGCGTTTTCCACTTTTTCGCCCAAGATTTCGGCAAAGGCTCTACCAATAAAAAAGGAACGAGTAACGGGATTGCTCATGGAGGGATTTTCTTGACGTTTTGTAACGAAATTATAACTTATATTCGGTTATTGGTTATTAGTTATTGGTTATTGGTTGTTTGGCTTCTAATTTCAACGCTTTGTAAACACCCGATCCCTTGATGCTCCGGATGTTCCCCTCTCTCTCAATACCTCTTTACTCCTGTTCCCAGTCATTTTTCGGGGGGAAGGACTGCTCGTTGTGCCAAAATGTGGAACCCGCTTCTGTCGGGCGATTGAGTCGGAGGGACAAACCAAAGCCCGCCCCCGCCGAAGCCGCGATCGCGCTGGTCATGAGGAGCGCGCCTACAGGAAATCTTAATTTTTCAACCCGCTGGGTTTGAGAAGATTTGACTGCTTTTTTGCGGGGTTTTTGTTGTTTTTTGCCCTTGCGGGGGGTTTTGCCTGCCACGACCTCGGTTTTGGGGCGTGCTGACTTGGATTTCTTGACTGAGGGAAGAGACGAAATCTCTCCGGTCGATTCGAGTTCCTCTAGGGGCGCGGGAGGATTGGTGCTAGCTGGTGGTGGCAGAGTCGGGAGTTCGACGGCGGGCGCTTGTTCTTTGAGGAGTTCTTCGCGCACCCGAGCATCTGCCTGTTCTCGGACGGTTTCGGCGGCTTCTACCGTGGGGGCAGGATGCCATTGAGCCAGCCAGGCTTCTACGGTTTGCGATCGCTTATCCGGTGCAGAGAGTCCGTGCAGAATTGCCCCCCGAGTTTCCGCACCAATCCCCTCGGGGAATTTTTGCCATTTTTCCGGGGGAATGTGTTCGAGGAGAGGAACCGGAGGGAGGGGATTTCCCGCCAGCAGGAAGTAAAAGACGGCACTGAGACCGTAAATATCCGTAGCCGTGGAGGTTTGGCCTTTGGGATCGTATTGTTCGATCGCGGCGTATCCGGGGGAAATCAAATTGGCGTGGGTTTGACGAATTTCCGGGGTGAGATCGCAAGTCATGCCCAAATCGACCAGAACCACATCATCGGTCTCGGAACGATAGATAATATTGCGGGGCTGAATGTCGAGATGTTGCAGGCCGGCTTCGTGGAGGGTGACGAGGCCAGAGGCGATTTGTTCGATCCATTTTTTGGCGCGAGATTCAGAAACCGCACCTTCCGAGGCAATCTTATCGGCCAGGTTTTCTCCGAGAATGCGATCGTAGACGATGTAAGGAATGCCGTCTTCGGCAAAACTTTCCCACACTCCGGGGAGGTGGGGGTGAGAAATGCGGGCTAGGCGATGGCTGAAGTCAAGAAACCGTTCGCGGAAGCGATCGAACTGGGGGTGATCGTGGAGATTGGCCGCGAGGGTTTTGATGATGACGGGTCGATCGCTATTGACTTCGATCGCGGGATAGGTGGTGCTGAAGATACCTTGACCGACGGGATCTTCAAGGCTGTACTTATAATTATTTTCGCTGGCGGTGGCAGTTGTCATGGCTTTAAGGCCCGATGGGCGCGTCGCTCCTCAACAGATAGTGTAATCGTCTTTCGGCCAAAATGCCCTGCAATCCGTCTGATTTTCGTCATCATTCCGAGACGGACGAGCGATCGCCAATTTCGGAGCAGTTTGCCAGCTAGGAGGATATATAGTTTTCCACGGTACTCCCATCGGGTTCCGCGATCGCCGGAACATAGAATTGTTTGCGCTGAGAAAAGATTCGGTACGCATCTAAATTGTCTTCTGCTTCGGGATCGCGAGCTTTTCCGTCTTTAATGCGAATCAGATTATATTGAACGTCATTATCCGCATAAATCGAAAAGGTAATATTAAATATTTCAAAGAAGTTAACGACCCAGCGACTATCTTCATCGGGAAACTGTTGATAATAGCGAACGAGATCGGCAATACAATTTTCAAGATAGGTACGGGAATTGGGACAAATAAGGACTAATTTCAACAAGACCATAACCAAAGTTAAAGGATTACCTTGAGAAAGCAGAAAAACGAAGGTTTCGGAAGGTTGTTTTTCTTTTTCTGTAGTTAAATACCCAAAAATTTTATTGCACGTTCTCAAGATTAACGCCTCATTAATTATCTCGTCATTTCTATCTAAATAGAGTTTTTCGATCTTGCGACTGAGATGAGTTTTGAGAATTTCGACAATCGTTTGTTTTTCAACTGAAAAGATCAAATAATTGAGTAGAGATTTTTTAAATTCTCCATAGGTAATTCCTTGAACTTGTTTGCGGAAAATATGTGCCAAATTCAAATAGCTGAATTGACCGCGCTTGGCGACAATTTTTTTGATCAAGCGTAAAACATTATCTCCCAATGCTGTTGGATTCTTGACCTTAGCGGGATGTTGGTGTTCTAATTCCGAACGTGCCGTGTACATGGCCAAATCAAATTTAAAACGGTCTTTTAATTGCTGGCAAAGCACTTTTGCCGCTTCTCTCTGTTCGGGAGAATTGTGGGTATTACTATACTGAGACGCTAAGAGATAGGGCGTGTAGCGATCGCTCCAATGTTTGTTCGATTCCCCCTCATTATATCGAGACGCAAAAAGCTGAAGATCTTGATAGTGTTCGCTTTCATGGAAAAACCGCAGCCAAGATTTTAAACGCCGAACATTTCGTTTCGCTGAGGGTCTTGTTGAAAAATTAATTTCTGTAAAACTTTCTACCAATTGGTAAATGGCATGCCCTTGGCGACGGCTCTCCCAATTATTAATGAGAATATAACAACAGCGTTTTAAAGTATTGGTAAATTCATCGCGATCGCTAGCCGATAAAATTCTCGCCAAGTCGGTAAATGCATCAAGATTGTTCGGCGTTGAGTGATAGTCAAAGAATAAACGCTTAAATTCGATCGCAGCGTCCTCCGGTGCAAAATAACGAACCGTCTCTAAAAAAAATTGGTAAATCATATTCTCTATTGTGCGTCCGCATCTCTCATCATTGTGTCGATCGGACGATGGCATTATTGTGTCGATTAGATGATGGCAACCCGAGTGATAGGAGCAAATATGGGACAAAATACTGAACTTTGCCGCGATCGCTATCCGTATTTTACGCGATCGCGATCGCTACTACTGCGACTTTCGATCGCCCCTCCCCGAAGCTGCCCGACCTTTGAACCGCGAAATTTTCTCCTCTAAGTCCCGAATTTGGCGCTGCAATGTCTCGATTTCATCCTCCGAATCTGCTGTCGAAACATTAACGGCTCCCTCTTGGGTGGCATTTTTATAATTCCCCTGACGAATTTGGCGATATTGTTCCGATTGCTCCCATTCTCTGAGATAATACAAGCGCTCAACCGAAAAAGAATGAGATAAGAATGCACCTCGATCGCTGTTGTAAGCAAAAAACTTATAGATTTGGTTGAGGTCGTCGCGATCGAGTTCCTGATATTCTTCCGATTGGCGAATCACTTCTTCAAGACTGCACTCGTGGGCATATTTTTGCACTCCTCCCGCCACTTTCATCATCGTGCGCATGACCAGATCGAGATCGTCCATGACCAACAGCACCGCGCGATCGGCGGATAATTCGGCTTTGCGCCGCCATTCGTAGAAGGCCACAATCAGGCCGCTACTCAACAGATTGCCCAACCCAAAGGTAACATCTCCCAATAATTGCGTCGCCTGCATCACCCACATGGCCATCTGGGAAAACACCCCATGATCGCATTTAATATGACCGATTTCTCGGGCGATCGTCGCGCGAATTTCTGCCTCGTTGAGCAAATCCAACAAACCCGAATGCACCACCAAAGAGGGATGGTCTCGACCCAAGGAAAAGCTATTCGCTTGGGGGTTTTGGGTTACAAAGAGTTTCGGTTCGATCGCCAAGCTCAGATCGCGAACGCATTCGCGAAAAATTCCGTAGAGGGTCGAATACTGACGCGGACCGACTTGAATGCCATTCCCCAACAGATAAATTTGCCAAGGACGTTCGTGGAAATACTCCACAAAATTACTCGCCAAGAGATCGAACCCCGGCACGCTGCGAAGAGCGGTTTCGGCTTGATAGTCGAGGGGGTGTTTAAAGGCTTCGCTCGAAATTCCGGGATAGGTGGGCATGGTCTCAATGGGTTGTATTGAATTCTCTCTATTCCTATTATCCACGATCGCTTAATGTGGAAGCGAAGGGACTGGTTCGCGGTTCACGGTGATCGCCTCCTCTAATAATTGACATCCTTCTTCGACACTTTCAATTCGAGAGAGGCGATCTCGCAGTTCTCCCGCCCCGGAAAACCCTTTCGCATACCAAGCCAAATGCTTGCGGGATTGATAAATGCCGCGCTGGCCTTTATACTCCCACAATCCTAATAAATGCGCTTTGGCACATTGCAATCGTTCCGCGATCGTCGGGGAAGGAAGTCGATTTCCCGTCTTGAGAAAATAATCGATTTCTCCTGCCAAGAACGGATAACCCAAGGTTCCCCGAGAACACATCACTCCGTCGGCATGGGTTTCCTGCAAGCATTGGATCGCTGCTTCAACAGAGAAAATATCGCCATTGGCAATGACGGGAATAGTGAGAATATCTTTCACTTGCCGAATCCATTCCCAACGGGCCCGACCTTTGTAACCTTGCGCGCGAGTACGACCGTGGAGAGTGAGCATTTTTGCCCCTGCCTCCTCCATTTGTCTGGCAAAATCCAAAATATTGATTTCTTCATCATTCCAGCCAATCCGAGTTTTCACGGTAACGGGAACATCAACCGCCTCGACCACCGTTCGCAGGATTTCCACCGCAACCTCGGGTTGGCGCAAGAGAGAAGACCCCCCGCCTTTGCGTGTAATTTTATTCACGGGACATCCCATATTGATGTCAATTGTATCTGCTCCTTCTGCAACAGCCTTTTGGGCGGCTTCCCCCATAAAATCCGGACGACAATCGAATAACTGGATGCTAATGGGATGTTCATCGGGATCGACTTCCATCACTTTGGGTAACTGGCGCAGATGATTCAATTCGCTGGCGCTGACCATTTCCGTATACATCATCGATTCGGGAGCATATTTTCGAACCAATCGCCGAAAAACAAGATCGGTTACGCCCGAAAGGGGAGATTGCAAAACGCGACTTTTCACCGCAACCGAACCAATTTGCAGGGGCATGGCTAATTTTGCCGCGAGTTGGGGAGGGAGAGACAGCATGAATAAGGATAAAGGGCAAGTTCTCTCTATACCATAACGATTTTTGGCATTGCAATTTTTATCCCGTACTCGGCCTCTATCTATATTGATTTTTATTGACAGACACCCTCTTATCTTCTCTATCCACGCTCTTTAATATTCGTAACAAAATAGGAGCGAGTATTTACAGTATTTTCACGAGCGGTTATAATTTAAAATCATTTTTTAAGTGTATTTGCGGATTATCTTTTCCGTGTATTTTGCAGATTACTTTATCTCTTCTTCAAAAAAACTGGGTAGTTTTTTAAAGATCTTGTAAAGTTACGAGATTTTACTTGTATGTTTAGGTAGAACGAGATAGGATTTATATAATGAAACCTGTCAGGACATAATCGCAAGATTATTAAGACATATTCTTCAAGTGCATCGATCGCGTTTTTACAATTATGCTCTTTGTCCGTACACCCCAAAATAGCTCCCAAGCTCGAACCTTAACTAGCCTTTTAGTCCTTCTAGATGATATATCACCCGATGAAAATTTAGAATCTAGAAACTTAGGATCTAGTAACTTAAATCTTATATCCATTAGCGCTTTGACTCGCTCCGAAACACGCCAAGAAAGGCGCAAACGCTAATAAACGACAGCTTTCAATCTGGGGTTTGATTGAAAATATCTGCTTGTAGTCGAGATCGCAACACGATCGCTATTCTGTAAGGACTGCAAGCAGTTTTGTATGTTTGGGGGAAATTTTTGGCGATCGCGATATAGTGAAGAAAGCAGTTGCGCTCGATAACAATGAATTCTCCTTCCTTACTCACAGAAGAAAATTGGCAACAAATTAACCTATTCTTTATGCAGCAAGGCAACATCTACAACACTCTCAATAATTTACACAAACATCTATCGGAAGCAAATATTACTTATGCTGTTATTGGTGGAATGGCTTTAGCATTGCATGGGTATCGCAGATTGACAGAAGATATCGATCTATTAATGAACTCCGATGATTTAGAAAAATTTCGCAACGATTTTCTCGGTCGGGGATATATTGCTGCTTTTACGGGAGCACAAAAAACCTTTAAAAATACAATAACAGGGGTGAGAATCGAAGTCATTACAACCGGTGAATTTCCGGGAGATGGAAAACCCAAATCAGTTTGTTTTCCCGATCCGCAAGAAGTTACAGTGGAATTAGGAGGACTCAAGGTCATTAATTTAGAAAATCTTATCGAACTCAAATTAGCATCGGGTTTAAGTGCTCCCGATCGCTTAAAAGATTTAGCAGACGTGCAAGAGTTAATTCGCATTCTCAATCTTTCAGAATCTCTGGCAGAAAAACTTGATTCGTCGGTGCGATCGGAATATCTGCGCCTTTGGTCGGCAATTTATAATCGCTAATTGTTCAGAAAACTTTTAATGCTTTCGTACTGGTACATCTTTAACCTGTAAAGGCAAGGTGATTTCTGGATGAGTTTGGCGAATTTGCAGCATGGTTTGAATGGCATTGGCTTTATCGCCGATCGCAATGGTTAAAGATTGACGGGTGAGGATTTCCGCAACAATTTGAGCGGCAATTTCGCTCTTTTTCGCTTCGGCTTGCAGGAAATTAAAAATACGCTGTTTGGCAACTCGTCCGCGATTCACCCCTGATAACACAGTGATAAAATAAGGTTTGAGTTCGCTGAGGCGATCGCAATTTCCCGCCGCATAATTCTGTAGATAATTGGTCGCAAAGACCTGCATATCCGTGCTGGGATGTTCGCTAAATTTTAGTAAGTATTCTTGTCCGTTACTGGCTTGGAAATAGCGAGTCACCAGATCGCGTCCGAAGCGTCGCACGTCTTCGCGAATGCTGTCACAAGCCGTAATAATAACCTCTGGCGACCAATAGTCGGAGGGTAAATCTCGAAAGATGCGAAAGGCAAATTCCCGAGAATCATCCCATTTTGCCTCTAATAAACGCACGGCGGCCAGCATTTCTTCTGTATTGCCACCGATGTTTTCCAAGCGTTGAGCAAACATTTGTCGTGCGGCTTCTCGTACTGCGAAAATTTCATAATTTGCCAATGTCACTAATGCTTTGGTGGTGAAATCGGGGAAGAAGCGATCGCGATTTTCCTGCAATACCAGCCCCCCCAATTCTTTAGCACTGGGGGATTTTGCTTGCAATAATTGTAAGGCTTCTTCCCGGGTAATTTCTGACATCCAGCCGGGGATATATTCTCGCAGTAGTGTCACGAGATCTTTATGTACGCCATCGTGTCGTTGGGGTTCGAGTAAGAGATCGATAAAATCGATCGCGAGTTCGAGGCCAAATTGGCGATCGCGATCAGCTAAACGTTGAATTACCGGACGGATGGAAACCCGCAAATCCTGACTGGAATTCACCGCCATTGCCAACAACAACAGGCGATCGTTCATCAAGGTTTCATCGGGTAATCGTGCAAAAATCTGCATGCCAATTCCCCGGATAGATTCGTGAGGAGAGGCTAATAATGATTCAATTAAATCGGAAGGCAGTTCGGTCGCGGGAGTTTGATGATTCAATAAAATTCTGGCACCGATCGCTTGCACTTCTGCAATGGGATGTTGCAACAAATCGAGGATAAGTTGAAAACCAATTGTTCTTAACTGAGCGGAGAAGTTAATCCATAAAACTTCACCCACTTCTCGGATTATATTAACATCGGCTGTCTCACGATCGCTGCTCAATAAAACGGCAATAATTTGGCCGATTAAAAGTTGTACTGTGTCCGCATTTAAAATCGAAGAACTCAATAAGCGACGCAGAAAAGCACGGGTTTCCTCTTGCGGACTGACAATTAATCCCACCACAAATTCACCCGATCGCAAGAAAACATCGCGTTTTTGTCCGATCCAGTCATAAGCCTGCGATCGCCCTTCCGGTAGAATACAATTGGCTAGAGCAAGAACGAGGTCAAATTGTGGAGTCACGCTAGTATAGCGTTCTCTAGCGCGTTCAAAAGCAAATTGCACTGTTTCGGAGTAAGGTTTTGCCAACAATTGAACCAAATCGGGGTTCGTCAATTGCGGCCAATAATGCCAACAATCTCGCATTCCTTTAATCGCAAATTGATGAACCGGATGACAGTTACTCTCTCGTAATAACTTTAAGAATGCTTCGGGATGCTGTCGCCAAAGTTCGGGAAATGCCTCTTCTCGAATATTAGGAAGAAACGCACCCGCTTCATATCCTTCTCGCAATTGCCAGGCTTTAAAATTAGGGATATAACGAGGGCTATTTTCGTAGAGAATATGATTGAAAATTTGTAAATGAGCAAAGCGATCGTAATGGGTAATGATGCGATCGTATTGGCGGGTTGTATGATTATAACGAGTCACAACTGTTTGTTGGGGACGATGACCTTGTGCGTCGGAATATTGCACGAGAGTCTCTGTTGCCAGATCGATATAAGCGCGATCGTTCTCTTCTCCTAATGTTCTCAAAGTCCGCCAAACTCTTCGCTGCAAATAGTCCCGCGTTTGTTCGCTATAGGCAAAGCGAGGGCGATCTTTTTGCAATTCTTGTTTGTAGCGACGCTCACCAACGCGACGATATCTTCGTTTGACAGCATCCCATTGCCAATTCTTGCGGCGATTCTTAAATGTTCCGACTTCGGTATCGAATCGATGGGCAAAAATGCCGAATATTTCCCCATCATGGCGGTATTCTGACAGTTTGAAAATGTGGCGCAAGGGTTTGAAATAATTGGGTGCAAAAGGGGAAATTTTAACTGTTTCTAGCAAAGCAGGACGGACGATGTTATTATCAATTTGGTAAATCTTATCTAAAACCGCAAAACGTCGATAATCACTACTATCTAGATAAGTTGAAAGCGATCGCGCAAATCTTTCGGAATTGTTACTTTCTGCTGCTTCTTTCAATTCTGGGGGAAGTTCTGCTAATTTTTCCCCCTTCATTCTCTGCCTCTCTTCTTCGCGGGAGAGTTTGAACCAAGCATCCCAAGCAATGCGTTGCAAAAATTCCGGCTGAGAAGGAGAAATGGCAATTTGTCTCGCCGTCGCGATCGCATTTTCACCACCGCACCATCCCAGCGACCAAATAATACTATAATCTCGCAAATTCGTTCCCGTTCCTAATAGAGGAATTAAATAAGGTGTTGCTTCCGAGATTCTTAACTCACCCGCTCGCCAAATGATCCGATCCAGCGGCCACTTTTCCTCGTTTCGATTTGCCAAGCGCATTAAAATTGCTTGATGGCGAGGATCTTCACTACTGGAAAGTTGCGGTCTCGGACTCGATTCTGATGAGGGTGTTGGGGCAGTATACTCGATATTGGTTTCCTCGCCGACATCGCGATAGCCGCTTGCTAATTTGGAAGAGACCAACTGATTGAATAAACGTTCTGCTTTTTGTAACTTGACGGGATCGACAGTTTTCGAGCCTTCTTTGAGTTCCTTTCCTCGCCGTCCGTAGCGGAAATTGACCAAATAGCGATCGCCTTCAAGCCGATAGAGATCCACTTGATAGATTTTCTCGGATCTTCCCGCTTGATAGAGTAGGATTTTTCGTCTAATAAGTTCCATATTGGTTAGTTGGTTGTCTTGGTGCGCGTTCCCCCTCTTGATCGATTGGATATGCTGAGGAGACTCAGCATCCCTCGACCGCTTGCGTCTGTCTTGGTCAGCATTCCCTTGCGTCTTGCGCCGACGCGGGGTCTGACCGCTTTCGCCGACGCGGGGTCGCACCGCTATTGGTTATTGACAATCCCCTTCTGTTCCTCTTGGGGGGATGGGTTGCGATCGGTAAATACTTTTATACTATAACATAAATTAAATCGGCCGGAATGGTGAATTTTTGTTTAGATTAGATTGATAACCGCGATCGATGATGCCTTATGTCAGCCGCAATCGTTGAAATTCTCTCTGCCGATGAAATGCGTCGCACAATTACTCGTCTTGCTTCTGAAATTGTAGAAAGAACGAGCGATCTTACCAACACCGTCTTAGTGGGAATTTATACGCGAGGAGTGCCTCTAGCAGAAATATTAGCAAATCAAATCGAAATGTTGGAGGGAATAAAAATGCCAGTTGGGGCATTAGATATTACCTTTTATCGAGACGATTTAAATCGCGTGGGAATGCGGACTCCCGCCAAAACAAAAATTCCTTTCGATTTAACAGGAAAAAATATTATCTTGGTAGATGATGTAATCTACAAAGGAAGAACCATCAGAGCCGCTTTAAGTGCAATTCCCGAATATGGAAGAACCGAGAGCATATACTTAGCAGTTCTGGTCGATCGCGGTCATCGTCAGCTTCCCATTCATCCCGATTTTACGGGTAAACATTTGCCCACTGCCTCGGAAGAAAAAGTCAAAGTTTATTTACAAAATACAGACGGGAGAGATGCCGTCGAATTAATTCGCAGTAGTTCTTAGTCTCTAGTTCGCGAATGATTCGAAAATTTTTACTAATAGTAGCGATCGCGCCCGGGAAGGAATAGAAGAATCGTTAACATAGATTAGCAAAATTGGCAATCTTTAAGAAAAAATAAAGGATCGAGAATGCGGTCAAAAAAGATACAGAGTTAAAACGAATCCAGTTGTTACCTTAGAGCGATGAGAAGAAGAATGCTTAATCCAATTCTCAACAACTTAATGCTATCAATATTACAGTTGGAGCGCCAATATCGATCATGAATAGCGCGATTGCGGGAACTAATTCGATCGATAGTGCAGATATCTCCTTGCACCGGGATATTTTTCTACGCACTTTGATTCGAGAATTATCGGGAACTTTACAAGACGTTGTGGGTTTAGAGGAAGCCTCCGGATTTATTAGCGTGGTGGGTCGGAAAATGGGAGAACAGATCGACCGAGAATATAAATCGGCACTGGCGATCGAAAACCTTTCCCGCCAGCAAGTAACTGAAGTGTTAGTGGACTTAAAGAAACGAATTGAAGGGGATTTTTATTTGATTGAAGAAAGCGAAGAAAGACTTGTATTCGGCAATCGAACTTGTCCTTTTGAGGATAAAGTTAGCGGTCGCAGTTCGATGTGCATGATGACTTCTAATGTTTTTGGCTCGATCGCGGCAGAAAATTTAGGCTATGCCAAAGTTGAGTTACAGCAAACTCTCGCTCGAGGGCATTCGGGGTGTAGAGTTGTTGTCTATCTACAAGCGACAGAAGAGGCTGAAGAGGCTGAAGGCCGAGAATATTTTCGAAGCGTAAAAGCCTCGGAATTCTAAGAGAAAGGGAAGAGACCGGGTTGAGAATTGCCAATCCTATCCGTTAAGTAAAAAGAGCATGACACATTCAGAATTTGCAGAATTGATCCGGGTCTTACCAGAACCTACCCTACTCCTATCGAGTGAAGGGGAAATTTTAGCACTCAATCGACTTGCAGCTAAAATTTTGCAATATCGCAGCCAAGAACTTCGCGGACAAAGTTTATTTGCATTAGTAGAAGAACCCAGAGACAAAATTGCTCGATATCTACAAACTTGCTCGCAAAGTCGATCCATGGTACCGGGGGTATTTAACTTTCGATCGCCCGATCGCACTATTTCCGCCTGTCGCACTCGAGGGGCGGCAATTCGTCCTTGGAGCGAACATTCTCCGGCACTTCTTTTACTGCGCTTGCAAGAAAATACTCATGCCAATAGTAATTTTATTCTGTTAAATCAAAAGATCGAAGCCTTGTCTCGAGAAGTTCATCAACGCCGCCAAGCTCAAACAGAACTCACCCACACCAACCAATTACTGCAACAAACCCTGCAAGAATTGCAACAGACTCAAGTGCACATGGTTCAAAGTGAAAAAATGTCGGCTTTGGGACAAATGATGGCAGGCATCGCCCATGAAATTAACAATCCCGTCAACTTCATTCACGGGAATTTGCATCACGTCCAAAACTACGTTCGAGATTTACTGCAATTGCTAGAGTCCTACGGACGAGAACATTATAATCCCTCCCCCGATCTTGTCGAGCAACTGGAGGACACCGAATTGGAATACCTCCAAGAAGATTTACCGCAAATCGTGCGATCGATGCAAATGGGAACCGATCGCATTCAAGAGATTGTCAATTCGTTGCGGACTTTTTCTCGCGTTGATGAAGCGATCGTTAAAGAAGTTGACCTGCATCAATGCCTTGATAGTACCTTAACGATTCTCGGCAATCGTTTTAAGGCACAATCGGACTGTCCGGAGATCGAAATCGTTAAAAACTATGCAGAACTGCCTTTGGTCAACTGCCATGCCGGCCAATTGAACCAAGTTTTTATGAATATTCTCAGCAATGCGATCGATGCGCTGCGAGAATGGGAGCAGGAACAAACCCTTGAAGAACGCAAACTCAACCCCAGTCGGATTCGAATTCAAACCGAGACCCAAAATAACAATTGGATTGTGATTTCCATTGCCGATAACGGCCCGGGAATCCCCGAAACCATCCAATCGCGCCTGTTCGATCCCTTCTTTACCACAAAAGGCGTGGGGAAAGGAACGGGATTGGGTCTCTCCATTAGCTATCAAATTGTCGTGCAAAAGCACGGCGGTCGGCTCGAGTGCGAATCAAAATCCGGACAGGGAACAACCTTTGCGATCGCTATTCCCCAACAGCCCGGTATTGACGAGTACGTGTTGCCCATTGCCATTTGAGATGAGAAAAAAATGGAAAAGAAAATGAGAAAAACGGATCGAGTTTAGCGCGATCGCGACGGCGATCGCCTTTTTTTGCGTTTGAAGATTTTCAAAATGCCTCGCAAAATCTTTCGCGAACAAAAATTTAAGCTAGATTTGAAGAGCGTCAACACCCGATCGCGATGGTTCGCCCATCAACCCGATGGGGTTAAACTATTAACGGTCGGTTAACCCAGAGGTTACGCTGTTAGCCTTGGCGCGATCGCCTTCACCCCCAGCCGTTTACCGATCTCCCACTCCCGTTTAATGCTATGTTTAGTTCGCTAAAAGGTCTCTTTGCCAAATCCGGTAAAGGAATCGGCCTCGAAGTTGCCCCAGAACGCATTAACGTCGTGCAACTGAAAAAACAAGGACAAACCTATAAATTAGATACCTATATCACCGAAGAAGTCCCGGAAGGGATTTTTGAGGACGGACAGATTGTCGATTCCCCTGCTCTGGCCGAATTGATCCAAGAAACCTTCGATCGGAACAACATCAAATCCAAAAAAGTCGCCACCGCCATCCCCATGCGCGAGGCGATCATTCGCATCATTCCCATTCCCGCCGAATTGGACGATCAAGAACTCAAAGAAATGGTGCTCAATCACGAGGCGGGGTTATACCTGCCCTATCCGAGAGAAGAGGTAGATTTAGACTACCAAAAGCTGGGTTTTTTTGAAGACGAAGACGGCATCGAAAAAGTCCAGGTTTTGCTCGTTGCCACCCGTCGGGAAGTCACGGATGTTTACGTCGATACCATGCAGCAAGCCGGCTTAGAAATCGATGTCCTCGATATTAATAGTTTTGCCCTCATTCGCACCATCCGCGAGCAATTGCGGCAATTCGGACCCCAAGAAGCCGCCGTATTGGTCGATATCGAATTTGAAAGTACCGAAATTGCCATTATTGTAGACGGAGTTCCCCAATTTTCCCGCACGGTGCCCATCGGCACCTTTCAATTGCAAAGCGCCCTCTCTCGTGCCATGAACCTGCCCACCAAACGGGATACGGAAATGCTGCAAGGTATGACCATCCCCAATACCCCCGTGGATGGCTTGCGAACTGGGGCGACGGGAATCAATCCGGGGATGGCCGCTCTGTTGCGGGTGCTGGGAGAACTGGCCGACGAATTGCGTCGCTCCATTGACTTTTATCTCAATCAAAGCGGAGAATTAGAAGTCGCGCAACTCCTCTTAGCAGGACCCGGCGGGGGAATCGGTCAACTCGACGAGTTTTTTACCAATCGTTTGAGTTTGCCCACGGCGCAAATCGATCCGGTTTCTTCCCTATCCTTAGAAACTGATGAAGATATTCCCGATGTTCTGCGTCCGGGATTGGGAGTTGCTTTAGGTTTGGGACTGCGGGAGATTTAAACCATGTATAGCTTAGATGTCAATTTTCTGAACGATCGCGCTGCTGTTTCCACCCCTCAGCAGGGGGGAGTCCCTCAAGCTCCCGTGCGAAAAATTACCATCGACGAACTCATTCCCGCATTTATCGGCGGAGGGATCGGGGTGCTGGGTTTGTTGGCGGCGGCAGGGGGGTTTGTTTATATTAATTTGCAAACCGCTCAATATGAAGAACAATCGCGGATTTTAGATGGGGAACTGAGTCTCCTGCAACAGCAAAACCAAAGAATTCAAGAACTCGAACAGCAAATTCAAGTTGCCCAAAGACAACGGGACGGACTGGCGACGGTATTCGTCAAAATTCTGCCTTGGTCGGCAGTGATGGCGGATCTTCGCGATCGCATTCCTCCTGGCGTGCAGTTGACTTCCATTGTCGAAAAAGCCCCTGTAGCCCCTGTAGCACCCGCCGCTCCCGCCGCTCCCGCTCCGGGTCAAGCCGCCGCCCCCGTCCCGGCCAAACCCATGCCCAGCCTCACCCTTTCCGGTTATGCGGATTCCTACGATACCGTGAATTACTTTTTTCTCGCTTTGGGGCGATCGCTCTTTTTCAATGCCGAAAAGGGCAGAATTACCAGTGCTAAATTGGTTGACGATCCCAACAGTCTCGAAGCAGAAGGAGAAGGACAGGTCTCCCTCGACCTTCCCCAAGTTATCCAATACACTTTAGACATAGAATTAAACGATCTCAGCGAACAACCCCCCGCAGAACTGGCCGCGCAATTGGAAAGCAAAGGAGCCCTCGGCTCTGTCGTGCGGTTAAAAAACCTCGAGGAAAAAGGACTGATTGCCCCCCAGCAACCCAATTAATCATTGCTCATTGATAATTGCTCATTGAAAAAACTGGAGGTGTTTTAACTTATGACTTTTGCTGACGATCTAGCCCCAATGGAGGGAGAAGAGGAGGAACGCTCTCCCTACCCTGCCGCTTTTGGCATTACCTTTACACCGACGATTATCGGCATTTTAGCTGCGATAGTCGGCTTGGGAGTGGCTGTGGGAATCGGCTTTCAATTTCTCAGACCGGCTTGGGAAAACTTGCAAACCGTGAGACAGCAAGTCGATGAAAAGGAAGTCCAAAAGCTGCAACTGGCGAACTTGGAACAGAGAAGCCAAGAATTGCAAGGCCAACTCCAGCAAATCCAAATTTCCCAAAGAGACGTGTTGAGTTTATTTTCCGAAGATAATAGCTTGGATACCCTGCTACTCAATCTCAATCAGCAAGTCAAGAATCGCGGTGTCTTGCTCAATTACACCCCACCTGCGGGAGAGCCAGAACTCATTACTGATGGCTCTTGGGGAGAACCCGTGAATAATTTGCTCAAACGACAGCAAGTCGGCTTGCAAATTGAAGCGCCTTTTGGCGAAACTTTAGAAATTCTCCGGAATCTCGAACGGCTGCAAACCTTGGTTGCCGTTAAAAATCTGCGTTTGGAAGTGACGCAACAAGAAGCCCGCTTGCTGAGTGCTCGCGGTAATGTTCTCACCGCAGGGGAACCGGAATTGACCTCAAACTTCGATCTGGAAATTCTTATTCCCGTGAGTGAAGAGGAATTAGCGGCTCAAAGCGCCCCCCCACCTGCCGAAGGGGCTGACCCCGGAACACCACCCCCCCAGTAGAAAATGGCAAGAACGATCGCGATCGCCAGTCGCGAAAATGGTATAACTTATGGCAAGGGAAAATTAGCGCAGTTGGATGGCGAATCCAATTGCCCGTGCAATTTAAATTTGGTTGAGGAGCGAACCCGTGAGAGCGTATCGACAGCCGTTGGGCATTTTAACCGGAACAGCCGCGATCGTAGCGATCGCGACATCCGTAGCAAGCGCCGCAGAAGTCCAAATTACTGGGGCAAAACTACAAATCGCAGAATCGGAAGTACGCCTCCTTTTGGAAACGGCGGGGAGTGGCAGTGCTCCCGAGGTGTTTATCCTGCCCAAATCGGGAAACCGCTTAGAAGCAACGATCTCGAATAGCCAGTTATATCTTGAAGAGGGCATCGATCGCCTGCGCCAAGATAATCCCATTCCCGGTATCGCTTCAATTGAAATGTGGCAAGGTGCCTCCGATACGGTTTTTATTTCCGTCATGGGGAGCGATCGCGAACCGGAAGGGGGAGTTCTCCAACAAGAACCAGGAGAACTCATCTTGGGTTTTACCGCCGGAAATACAGAGTTTTTTGGCTTGCAAAGACAAAATGATGCTGTCAGCGAACCCGTTGCGCAAAGCCCCGTTTTAGAAAGAACCGATATTCTTCCCCCCAATACCGTCCTATCTTCCCAAAACATTCCCCCACAAACCACTGCCCAACAATCCCAAGAAGTTTCGTCACCCTACTTCCAAGAACAATATTCCCCAGAATACGCCGTTGCGGCAGACTCTCCTCAAACGACCGCGACTCCAGAGATCGCAACGCCAGCAACAACGGCGATTGCGCCTCCGGCTGCCAATCCGCAATCCTCTTACCCTCCCTACGATCCGAATACATTGAGAGGATTGCTGGCTCAAGGCGCAACCCCAATTCCCCCTAACGCTCAAATTGTCCCGGAAGGAAATCCCGCTCCCCTCGCCCAACCCTCTCAACCCATCGTTCCCGTCCCCCCATTATTGCCCCAACCCGTCCCACCACCCGTGAGTCCGCAAGCCGTGGCCAATGTCAACGTTTCCCAACAGATTTTGGACTTGGGAACATCTGCCCGCGTTCCTCGGATTGTTTTGCAAGATGCCCCCGCTCGCGATGTCTTGAGCTTATTAGCACGGGCGGCAGATCTAAATTTAATTTTTGCCGAAAATCTTGAGGATACTCAAATACAAAGTGAAGAAGGCGGTCCAACAATTTCCCTCGATTTACAAGATGAACCCATACAAGATGTTTTTAATAATGTTATTCAAGCAACAGGCTTAGAAGCAACTCGCAGAGGAAGAACAATTTTTGTGGGGGTCAGATTACCCGAAACGGCTCGCGATGTCATCAGTCGTACCTTTCGGTTGAATCAAGTTACGGCTAATGCTGCCGCCTCTTTTTTAAGTAGTTTGGGAGCAGAAACACAAGTTCCGGGTACGCAGACACAAATCCAAACCATTGGAGAAGGTGTCAATCAAGAATTTGTTCGAACCGATCGACCTGTAATTTTTGGTTTGCGAGCAGAAGACAGTACCAGTGGAGTATTACCACTAAGAGGATTATCAATAGCCCCAGACGATCGCCTCAACTCAATTACAGTAATTGGCGAGCCTGTTCTTGTCGCAATGGCTGGTTCTTATCTGACCCAATTAGATGCCCGGTTGCGCCAAGTGGCGATTAACCTCAAAATTATTGACGTGAACTTAACGAATATCGGTCGTTTTGGTTCGAGTTTTTCTTGGGGTATTGGCGATACGGGTATTGTTAGCAACAACGGTATTGGTATTGTTAACTTTGGAACCGACGATGCCAATATTCCACTGTTGCAAGATGATACGGGAGCGGTTGCAACAGAAGATTTTCAGCGCGATCGCGGCGAAACAAGTCCGGCAGATGCCGTGACAACTTTTGAGGGTGTTGGGGTCAATAATACAACGATTCCGTTTCGTCCACCTATTAATAGCGGTACTTTTGATATCGTCAATGCTTTTCTTGCCCAATTACAATTTTCCATCCAGAATAACAATGCCAAAATCCTGACAGATCCGACATTAATTGTTCAAGAACAGCAAACGGCATCTGTTAATTTGACTCAAGAGGTTATTTCCAACGTTGAAACAACAAGGGATGCAACGGGCAATACCGTAACAACTTCAATTAATGTCGAAAAATCAGAGGTGGGATTAGTCCTTCAACTGGCCGTAAATCGTATTGATGATAATGGTTTTATCGTACTGGCAGTTAATCCGACTGTTAGCACCATCGGGCAGAATACAACAGTAGGAGCTGGAGATGATAGTCAACAAATTGCGTTACTGAATACTCGCTCTCTCTCATCGGGACAAATTCGCATTCGTGACGGTCAAACATTAATTTTAAGTGGAATTATTCAGGAACAAGATCGACAGCAAATGCAAAAGATACCTCTTCTTGGGGATATTCCTATTATTGGCTCTCTCTTCCGACGGACTATTCGCGACAACCAAAGAGCTGAAGTCATTATTATTGTTACTCCACGAATTCTCGACGATTCTCAAAATGCAAATTTTGGCTATAGCTATACTCCCGGTCAAGAGACGCGGCGACTGATGGAGGAACAAGGATTCCCGGCTCTTCCCCCGCGATAGTTTCCATGAGTTACTGCGGATCGTGGGTAATCGTCCAGCCTTCTTGAATTAAAGCAGCTTTGACAATATCGTGAAAGCGATCTTTAGCAGACATGCTTTTGAATTGAAAAGAGATTAGGCGCGATCGCGCAAAGCACGAGTAAATTCTCTGACCGCATCGTATTGGTCGTGGTAGGTAATATAGCGTTTGAGAAGTTCAAGATCGAGATCGGGTAACAATTCGCTTTGTTCGACTTCTTCGTATTTTTCTCGCAAAACGTAAATATTTAAAACACCATCTTCCCAAAACCAAACTTCGCCCACACCAAGACGTTGATAAAGTTTGAGCTTATCCACTCCGCCACTGGTAAAAGTGACCTCGATCGCCAGATCGGGCATTGCTTTTTTGGTCTCAATGTTGTAAGACTCATCTGGTTCTTTTCGTGCTTGTTGTTCTTCGCTTCCCAAAGTGGGGCTACCTTTGACATAAAAGCGAATTCCTGCTTCTCTGAGATATGCCTCAATGAGTAATGCAATCGTGCTTTTATACTCTTCATGTTCCGGGCTGAGGGTCATAATATCTAAAATTCCATCGAGATAAATAAAGCGAATCCCTGCGACATTTTCAAAAGCCACTTCAATGCTCTGAAATTGCGTCCAGCTAATTTCATAGAAAGTCAGACAGCGATCGCGCTCTGGAGACCTCGATACCGTTAGAGTCATAGCTTCTCATCCTACTTGCCAACCTGTCCCTTATTGTAATACAAACGCATCTTCCCGACGCTCCCTCTGCTCCCCCCGCTCCCAACTCTTTCGGAAATCCCAAGCTCTGCTAACATGAAAATTACTCTCTCGCCTGCAAAAAATCTCAATTCCAATTTTCCGGCTCAATGTTAAGTAGCTTTGAACGCTTGTTATTTATTCGGCGCGTCTCGATCTTTCAGGAATTGCGAGATGAATTTTTAGTGAAATTGGCTTCGGCGATGGACGAACTTTCTTTTCCCGCCAATCATACGATTTTTGAACAGGGGGAAGAAGGACGATCGCTCTATATTGTCGTTTCGGGGCGGGTGCGGGTGCACGTGGGCGCTCGGGACTTGGTTAAATTGGAACAAGGCGCTTTTTTTGGCGAAATGTCTCTTTTTGATGCAGAACCGCGATCGGCTTCCGTGACGACCCTGGAAACCTGCGACTGTCTCACCCTCAATCAATTGCAACTGATCGACGCGATCGAAGAAACCCCAGAAATTGCCGTTAATATTACCCGCTCTCTCTCCAGTCGCATTCGAGAACTCAACAGCAAAATCAATACCTATCAAAAACAGCTCGAGGAATTGAAAAATTAGCACCGATCGCGACCCCGCAAAATTTGATAGCCTAAAGAAATTAGCCTTGGAAACGAAAAAAAGAGCGTGAATATTTTAATTGGTCGAGGTAAAACTGCTCGACGAGCTTATGGATTTGACGAAATTGCCCTCGTTCCCGGACAAAGGACGCTAGACCCGAGTTTGGCAGATACCCGCGTCACGATTGGCAATATCGAGCGAGAAATTCCCATTATTGCCAGTGCTATGGATGGGGTTGTCGATGTGAATATGGCCGTCCTGCTCTCGGAATTGGGAGCAATGGGAGTGCTGAACCTCGAAGGCATCCAAACCCGCTATGAAGACCCTTATCCCGTTTTAGACCGCATTGAGTCGGTGGGGAAAGATGAATTTGTCGGGTTAATGCAAGAACTTTATGCCGAACCGATTAAACCCGAATTAATTACTCGACGCATCCAAGAAATTAAAGCACGGAACGCGATCGCGGCGGTAAGTTTGACCCCAGCCGGCGCGCTGAAATACGGCAAAACCGTTGCCGAAGCCGGAGCGGATCTCTGTTGCGTCCAAGCTACGGTCGTTTCGACCGACCACCTCGCCCCCGGCGCGATCGCTCCCCTCGATCTCATTCAATTTTGCCAAGAAATGCCCATGCCCGTCATGTTGGGCAACTGCGTCACCTATGAGGTCACTTTAAAATTGCTGAAAGCTGGAGCGGCGGCAATTTTGGTGGGGATCGGCCCGGGGGCTGCCTGTACCTCTCGCGGTGTATTGGGGGTGGGTGTACCCCAAGCGACGGCGGTAGCGGACTGCGCGGCAGCACGAGATGATTACGAGCGGGAAACGGGTCGTTACGTTCCTGTGATTGCCGATGGGGGCATTGTCACGGGAGGCGATATTTGCAAATGTATTGCTTGCGGTGCCGATGCAGTGATGATCGGTTCTCCTATCGCTCGGGCGCAGGAAGCTCCGGGGGGCGATTATCATTGGGGTATGGCAACGCCGAGTCCCGTTTTGCCCCGAGGAACCCGGATTAAAGTGGGGACGACGGGAACGATCTCGCAAATTCTCAGAGGACCTGCCAAATTAGATGATGGCACTCATAACCTGCTGGGAGCGTTGAAAACTTCGATGGGGACATTAGGAGCCAAAGATATTAAGGAGATGCAGCAAGTCGAAGTCGTGATTGCCCCCTCGTTACTGACAGAAGGAAAAGTTTACCAAAAAGCCCAACAATTGGGGATGGGTAAATAGGAAACGATTGAGGAAGATTACGAGGAAGGAGGGAAGTGTTGAGCAAGCCATGTTTTCATTCCAGCCGCTTCCGATCGCATTCCCAATGCCTCAAAATCCGCGAGGGCTTCGGTGGCGGCTTGTTGGCTTGCATCCATGCGATCGCGTAATCGTTCCAAGCGCGCCCGAGTGCGTTTGTGAAAGGCAATAGAACGCCGATCTTTGCGCGATCGCACGATCGGCCAGCTTTGCCCCAACAGGTCTTCGGCGCGATCGAGGTCTTCTACCGTTACGGCAATCTCTGCCAGCCAATTTAAAATATAGACTTCGACCTGTTGCCAGCCAATGGCTCGCGTTCCTTCAAGGGCTTGCTGATAGCACGCTTCCGCTCGGGAAAAATCTTCCCGTTTACAATAGATTCCCGCTTCGTAATACTGGATGCGAATCCATTGGCGTTCGTCAGTCTCGCGAGCCAGCAATTGCTTTTCTTCGGCCAGCCATTGCAAGGCAAGGTCTAATTCTTCTTGCTCGAAGGCTAAAATAGCCCGAGAGTGTAGTAATTCCAAGCGATCGCGGGGATTCATCTCCTCCATTCGCCCGGCCAGTTCGGCAAAGATTTCCTCAACCTCTGCCAATTGTACGTCCTCTTTCATGAGCATCAACGTCCAAGCGCGATCGCTTAAAACTTCGATTTCCATGTCGCGATCGCCTTGTTGTCGGGCAATAGGTAGTAGTTCCGCCAACCAATTCAAACGCTCGTTCCAATAGCCGTAAATATAACTGTAGCCTTTAATCTGTTGCCAAAAGACCTTAACCTCTGGATAGGATGCCGCCGCCAGACACCATTCAAAGGCAGCTTGCACGTTATCCCAATCGGCTTCTAATTTTCCATAATCGCGCCACTCTCGCCAATGCGATCGATCCTCGGTGGCAGAAAAGTCTAAATACCAAGTCAGCCAACGCGATCGCACCTCGGTGGCAAATTTGGTATTATCGGCCAGTTCAGCGATCGCGTATTCCTTCGCCAGTAACTGCATTTGATAGCGTCCCTTTTCCTGTTTGAGTAGGGAAAGTTGTTGCAGCCGAGCCAAACTCTCTGCCAGTTTCAAGGTCTCTGTAACGCCCACAACCGCCGCGATCGCCGCTTGGGTTGGGGGCGTGGCAAAGAGGGAGATCGCCATGAACGCGCGATGCTCGAGTTGTCCCCTTAAAGGCGCGATCGAACTTTCCAAACAAAAACGGGCGATTTCCCCCGTTGGTTCTCGTAACCGTAGGGCGATCGCGTCCAAAGGATAGCCGGAAGCCAACGCCGCGATTGTATAAACAATGGCGAGGGGATTTCCTTCTGTTTTAGGATAGAGGGGCTGAATGACGGATGGCTCGAAGGCAACTTGTTTGAGTTGCGCTTGCGCCTCCATCAATTCCACAGCCTGCTGTTCTGGCAAATTTTCTAAACGAATTGCCGCATCAAGCTGCATTTGTACGCGGGTGGTAAGCAGGACTTTAACGGTATTGGGGAGTTCGTAGAGAAAGGCGAGAATCCGTTCGGGATCGTCGAAGGTGTCGGCATTATCCAGTAATAATAGAGTCGGCTGGCCGGCCAAGCGTTCTCGCAGTTGTTGATATTGGGTCGCAAAGTTATTGCTGAGAATCTCCTTACAGCCTAAAGTGCTGGCGATCGCGCGAAAAATATCCCCCAGATCCCGTTCTCGCTGAAAGCGCGGTAATAAGCGTCCAGCCTGAAGTCGCTGGGATTTCGCACAACTCAAAATAATGGCTTCAAAATTGGGCATATTTCCCGTTGGCCAATTTTGAGTTGCTTCTAGGCAGACATGGGCAACTTCCAGCATGAGGGTGGTTTTGCCGACTCCGGCCGCGCCTTCGATACTGATGCGATGGATGGGACTGTCGGTTTTGAGAAAAGCGAGCAGTCTCTCGAATTCTGGTTTTCTGCCGATAAAAGCGGCGCGATCGCGGGCGGGAAGATTATGATGGGGAGATTCTGGACGAAGGTTTGTTTCTGTCTGGGAGGGCAATTCTTCAACGATCAGGGGATTGGCCGCCAAGATCGATTCTCCGGTGACTTGTCTGGACTTTTCCGGTCTTTTGTCTTCCCATTCGCGATCGAAACGTTGCAAATTGGCTTCCCTCTCGCGATAGGGATACCAGAGTTTGAGTGTAAAATGCCAGCGATCGGAGCCTTGAGTGCGGACGCGATTATCCTCCAAAATTCCCAAAAAGTCATTGAGACGGGCGATCGCTTCTTTAATCTGCACCGACGTTAATTTCCGATCGCGATCGCGAATTGCCGTCAATCGTTCAAGATAGCGAATTTTGGTTTGAAAAATGAGGCGAGATGGATCTTGCTTATTGCAGTCGATCTTCAGCATTACTTCCATCTCAAAGTCGCCATCGGCAAAAGCAAGCAAAGATTCAAAAAAGTGTCGGGCGCGTTGTTTGGCGCGGGGTCCGTAGCTCGGTCTGGCCATTCCTCATCTGCGAGAGATCTAACAAAAAGTTGAGGGAGTTTCCAAGCGTGGTAACTTCCCTTAACTCTATATTTCCCATTATATAAGACTTTCAACTCCTCGCCGTAAATTTTGCTTTCCCATAGTACCCCTCACTTAAATTTAATGAGTTTGGTAAAATCGTGACGAAGGAGAGAAGCATGAAACTAACAGATTTATCGGAACGCGATCGCCAGTTTCTCGAAGAACTCAAAGCAACGGATTTCGGGCCGATCGCCTACAAGTTAATAAATCCCGAGGATGGCAAGGGAATGACCCTAGAAGAAGCCACTCGCGGGATCGAAGAGTACCGTAAATTTCTCATCCTCCAGCATTTTTATCGCGATCGCGGCATCGTCCCTACGCGAGAGATGGATAAGGTTTGGCATGTTCACATTCTCGATACGGTGAAATATCGAGAAGATTGCCAGCGTTTATTCGGAGAAATGCTGGATCATTTCCCCTATTTTGGATTGCGAGGGACAGAGGATCGCCAGTTGCTCGATGACACCTTTCGCGAGTCGCAATTGCTTTTCCAAGAGATTTTCGGGACTTACGAGCAACGCGCTGAGGTCGTTGAGCGAAGTCGAAACGAGGTCGTTGAAACGTCACCCGTTGCAGATTCACAACCCGTAGAGGAGCGTCAAGCAGCGATCTCGGGTTGAGCAAGCAGTTCGTCTAGCTCTTTTGTGCCGTTGAGTTCGTAAAGATCGTCACAGCCCCCGATGTGGCGATCGTTGATGAAGATTTGCGGAACGGTTCTACGTCCGTTTGACCGTTCCGCCATTTTATTCCGTGCTTCGTTGTCGCCGTCGATTTTGTACTCTTTATAGTTGACCCCTTTCCACCAAAGGAGCAATTTCGCACGAATACAAAAGGGGCAGGTTTGCCAAGTATAGATTTCTACATCGGCTTTAATTCGTTCTGGATGCCGACCAAATAGAGAATTAAACATTTTGATTAGATGAAGAGAATTGAGCGATCGCATTCCAACTTTAGCATAATGCGATCGTTCAGTTTCTCTGGCGGTGACTTCTAGATACACAAAATTACTCGATTTCCTGTTGTCGAGACTCGTTTATATATTCCTCTGCATTTTTGATATCAGGAAAAAATTCTGGCCATTTTTCCGCTAATAATTGCGGTAACTTCTCACAATCTCGATCTTTGTCCAACTCCAACTTTTTAGGTAGGGGAGAATTGCAAATCAAGGGGGAATTCTCCCCCTCTACATTTTCTCGTACAAGTCCCTCTACAGTTCTTAAGTCTGTATTTAGGAAAATCGCTTTATCTAGGTTAGCTCCCTGCATTATTGCTTCTTGGAGGTTCGCTTTCGATAAATCTGCTTCTTGGAGGTTAGCTCCCTGCATTATTGCTTCTTGGAGGTTCGCTTTCGATAAATTTGCTTCTTGGAGTTTCGCTCCCCACAAATTTGCTTCTTGGAGGTTCGCTTTCTGCAAATCTGCTCTTGTCTTATTCAAAAAATGTTGGAAAAAAGCTCGATCGCTTAGCGTACAAATCTGATGAGAGACACGAAAACGCCAAAAATGGCAATGATATGATAAGTCTAATTTTGGGATAAAGGCTTTATGAATATCTAAGCCAGTTAAATTGACTTCATCCGCCCAAAGGTCTTCGATCGCACTTTTTCGGCCCGAATTTGCATCACGTCCCACGGCTGAATTAATCATTTCCCATGCCTGATAATGTCTCTGTTTTTGCCGTTCGCCACCTTCGGATACAAATCCGATTATCCCGTAAATCAAGGAAAGATTGGCAATGATACTCAATAAATCGAAAATGGCTAAATTTTGTAAATCCTTGACCAGACCTTCCAATGCCGCCTCGATCCATGAAGATTCAATTCTGTCAATGAATTTAGCCCACTTGTCAGCAAAAAGAAACGCATTTCTGGCTAAAGGGTTGCGAAGGATTTTTTTGGCTCTGTCCCAATCTGTTGTCTCATCGCCTTCGAGTCCTCGGTTTTCTCGATTGCGTTTGAGGCGATCGGCAATTTTCTGAGTGAGAAGCTCCGATTTATCTTGTTTTTGTTCGTTTTCTGGTGCAGTCATCGCTTAAATTTTTCCATAGGGATTCTAAAACTTCAATTTCAGAATTCTAATATTGAGGAGCGTTATCCGGATAATCAGAATAGTGATAATTTATTTTGATGAGTTTAACGAGTTATATCGTTTTTTGGATTTTTCTGAGATCTATAACAACATTAAAGATACGATAGTAGATTGAGATGTAATAAAAAAGGCTCTAGACATACACACTAAATGCAATGTTTGTGGGTACGTCTAGAGGATGAACTTGTATTGCAATCAATTAGTCGTGTAACTTACGCTTCACTTCCCACAGTTTCCTTCGCTCCCCATTCAAGGGTGTCGTCAATGTCTTTACCATTGTGATAAGCAGCGACCAGAAGATCGCAGGTTTTTCCCCAAGCGATCGCCCCAGTTGCATCCAGAGCGATCGCCCCTAAATCCCGCTTATTTTCAGCGCATTCTCCGATCGATCGCGACATGGCATCAGCTAAAGATAAACCATCCGTCACCCGCACGACAATTTTCGCCGCCAAACACTCATCGATAATGTCTTCGCCAATGCCCGTACAGCTTACCCCTGCTTTGATCGTGGCATAATTCCCCGCCGGCATAGCCGAATCGCTGACTCGTCCGATGCGTTCAAATCCTTTCCCTCCCGTGGACGTTCCCGCCGCTAATTTCCCATCGCGATCGAGAGCAACGACACCAATCGTACCTCGTCCTGCGTCTTCCGATTCGGCTAGAACTCCCGCCATTTTCTTCTGAAAATTGTCCTTGCGTTCTTCCATCCATTCTTGTAAGCGCAAATCTGTTAGAGGATTATAAGGGGGAATTTCTAACTCTCGCAAAAGCTCGGCGGAACCATAATCGGACAAGACGCGATCGCTTTGGGTTTGTAAAAACTCTGCCAAATTGATGGGATGTTGCAACCGCGAAACATTAATCGCACCGCTAAAACTCTGTCGCGTTCCATCCATGAGAGAAGCGCTCATACGCACTTGTCCGTCGGATTGCAAAACCGATCCTGTACCAGCATTAAAGCGGGGTTCGTCTTCGAGCAATCGACAGCCGCAGACAACAGCATCCGCAGCACTTTTTCCCGCTAAGAGGAGATCGTAAACCTCTCGAACAATCCCGTGGAGTGATTGGCGCACCTCCACCAAACCGCCTTTTCCCTTGAGGGAACTACCCGCACCGCCGTGAATAATTAATTTAGGTTGCATTTTTCTGAATAACAATTAGACAACTTCATAAACAAAACGCAAAGCCGCCCATGCTTTGACATCTAGAGCATACTCGCTGTCCGAGGAACTTATGCCACTAGCATCGTTGAGGTCTTGCAATAACGCCCGAGCCACGTCGAGGGGCTTGCTTGCCTCAATTAAGCGATCGCCTTGGCCTCGGGCCGGAGCAAAAGTGGCGACAACTCGGGCGAGATTTTCAAAAGGCGATCTCGAACAGATGACGACAATTTCTTCAACGCCGCGATTCGTTGCCGTATAGCCATTGGCTAAAGCCCCACTGGGAGCAATCTCGATCCCCGCATCATTCGAGTCGCCAGCAAGCACGAGAGACGCTCCTGTTGTTTTGACTCCGACCATTGTTAAGTAAATCGGGCGATCGTCGGCATTTTCAATCTCGAATCGCATGGACTCTCCCGAAGGAAAAGCAGGAAATGCCTTTTCAAAATGGTTACTTCTGGGTTTTTGGGCCTCAAAGCCGCGAGTCACGCGCTCAATAGTTCGGCCCAGTTGTGGATCGACGGCTTGCAAACTGACTCTGAGTGCTAATTGGGAGGAGGTTTCATTAACAATCGCCTGCCAGAATTTAACCGCCAATAACGTCTTAAATTTTGGGGTTAAACGCTCAACGGCAGCTTTAATCGCCTCATCTCCCGGGCCGAGAGTATCGGGCAAAAAGACAAAACCCGTGGAAAATAAACCGTATCCTTGAGGAAGAGGTTGTTTATCCGCGCCGTCAGCGATCGCAAACGGACTGCTCGCCCGACTGAACAAGCAATCGGCAGATTCTTCTCCTGCCGTCACCACAGAAGAAACCGTGGCAATATTGGCAAAAGCACTGGTGGCATCGACCCGCTCGATACGACTGAATTTAGCATCCAAAGCAACAATCAAACCAATATTGCGGGGAAGACGGCGCAGGGATTCCCGCACGAGCAAGCCAGAAGATAGAGTTTGCTCTCTGTTTTCTTCGCTGTCGATCCGCTCTGCTTTGACAGTCAAACCCGAACGGGAGAGGGTTTTCAAAGCGATCGCACTTGCCGGATCTCCTGCCATTAATTGAGAATTAGCAGCATAATTTTGTAGGGCAGTAATGGGCAATCCGGCGAGATGAAGAGAAACGCTCTTACCGTTACTATCCGCTTTGATAATAACGCCTTCCGCACTCGAAGTTGATTCCGGCTGGGTAAAATAAGCTGCGATCGCAGAATCTGTCGCTTTCCTGCCCAATTTTTGCGGATGCCGATCGCTAATTCCCCACATTTGTGCCGCACTATGACTGAAAGCAACTTGCAGGGTATTGGGAGTGGTGGCTTGCCAGAGGGCTTGTACGAGAGAATAGGTGAATAATCCCGCACTAAATCCATCCCAAACTACCTCGATCGCGGTTTCGTTCTCTCGAGCGGCTTTGAGCAGAATCCCTGGGTAGGGAGACGACTGCGAGACTCGGGTGGGGAACTCTCCACTGAATCCCGATAAATCAACGGCAAGTTGAGAGCGCGATCGCGCATTTCCTTGCAGGCTGCTCCCATCGTCGGCATAACTGGTATCAAGGACTACCGTTACATTCTTGGTCGGGAGCGCTCCCACTCGAGCCAAGAGCGTGTCTTCTAATATCCCCGCTTTCCCGACTTGTTCTCCCCCGCATAGCAGGCAATTGGCTAAAACGGTCTCGGTTTCGCCTCTAGCATCGGGGGTTGAGGCAATCTTGCTGCCAAAACCACTAAAATGCACGACGACAATATCTTCCGCCGTGGCTTGATGAAGAAAGTCTTTTGCGATCGCCGTTTCGATCCGCTCTCGCGTGGCTTCCTCATCGGTCAAAACCAGAATATCTCGCGGGTCGAAACCCAGACGATAAATTAATAACTCCCGTTGTAGTTCTACATCGGTTTTGCACCCTTGCAGTAAAGTATCTTTTCCATAGCGATCAATACCCACCAAGAGGGCAAATTTGCGTTTTTTCGATTGGGCGAGGGCTTGGAAATGGGAAGCGATCCCCAAAGGAGTTAAGCGATCGCCTCCCATTGCCTCCATTCCCATCGCGAGGAAGGCCAGTCCGGTGCCTTGTAAAAAAGTCCGCCGATCCAATCCCATACCCGTTAGCTCTGAAATTTCCGTTCTCAGCGTAGCAGGTTTTTGGGGAGGATTTTTCGGTTAATTTTTTATTTAGCTTTTAGCTTGCATGGCTCGAGCTAATTCGGCGGCAACTTCGGGACGGGAAAATTGCGGGGGAGGGAGTTCGCCGCGACGCAACATCTCTCGGACTTTGGTTCCGGACAGGTGTACCCGTTCTTCGGGTTTGCTAGGACTGGTTTTCGTGGTCGCCATCTGTTCAGTGCGGGTGCAATAAAAAGCGTGCTCGAATTTCATCGGTTGAATGCCCATTTCCCCGGGGGCATATTCATCGAAAATATGTTGCGCGTCGTAAGTGCCGTAATAATCACCGACTCCAGCATGATCGCGACCGACAATGAAATGGGTGCAGCCGTAGTTTTTACGCACGATCGCATGGAAAATGGCTTCCCTAGGGCCCGCATAGCGCATGGCGGAAGGATTGATGGCTAAAATCACCCGATTTTGAGGAAAATAATGCTCCATCATGATTTCATAACAGCGCATCCGCACGTCGGCGGGAATATCGTCGCTTTTGGTAGCACCGACGAGAGGATGCAAAAACAAGCCGTCAACGGTTTCGAGGGCACATTTTTGGATATACTCGTGGGCGCGGTGAATGGGGTTGCGAGTTTGGAAGCCGACGATACTTTTCCAGCCCCGTTCTTGAAAGAGCTTGCGAGATGCGGCGGGATCGATTTGATATTTGGGGAAGAGAGGATGGGGATCTCGTTGCAGCAACCAGACGGGGCCCGCGAGGTTGATTTCCCCTTGGTCGTAGATGACTTTTACGCCGGGATGCTTGGTTTCGTCGGTTTTATAAACATTAATAGCTTCATGAGCCTTGTTATAGCGATATTTTTGCGTGAGTTCGAGAACGCCGACAAAACGTCCGCTCGCATCGTCGAGACGCACCCAAGTTCCTTCTTTGAAAGAATCAGCAGTTTCTTGGCCGACGGAGAGAGTTACAGGAATCGACCAAGGCAAACCGCTTGCGAGTCGCATATCGGTGACGACGGTTTCGTAGTCATCGGCATTCATAAAACCCGTCAGGGGACTAAAACCGCCGATCGCGATCATTTCCAGATCCGAGAGGGCGCGGGCATCTAGTTGTACTCTGGGGAGGCTGTCGGCTTGTGCTTCAAATTCTTTGCGTTCGGCTTCGCTGGCAATGCGATCGATCAAATGACCGCCGTGTGCGGGAATGGCTTCGGGTGTAGTCATGGGTTTAGCGTTCCAATTGCTCCAAGTCAATCTTATCAGGTGCGAGATCCAAACCC
>JBCCVR010000019.1:0-55781 GCA_039194995.1 Cyanobacteria bacterium P01_E01_bin.42
AGAACAAGGATAAGAGCTTAAACTATTTCATTATAGAGGGTAATTTTGATGCCTTTTGTTGTCATTATAGAGGAAAAACGTATGGTAAAATATATAAAATTACCCGGATGGATTTATTGTCTCATGCGGATACACCGAGACGAGTTTTAAGACCACTTCTTAATGCAGCCGTTAATTTACTTGATGAAGGAATATCAAGGGAAAAGGTGTCTCGGCTGGTTCAATTACCTTTGGACAGAATTAATGAATATATTCCTGACAATTGAATCGGTGTCTTTCTTCAATTCTTCCCATTCCTTTGTATCTTCTTGGCTTGGAAAATCATCAAGTATAGAAGGTCGCATCGAGGAGATACTTTGGTGAAGGCAGCATAAAAACATTATTTTTGATACAAAGGAAACTAATACATGCGATGCAGAATATATTCGGCTAAGTCTCCTAAAGCACTAGAACATTCTGAGGGTTTGAGAGAGTTAAGATGCTCGATCGCCTTGCGAGAGTGGTATGCTGCCAATTCGCGGGATTTTTCAATGCCCTGACTTTCTCGCACCATTGCGATCGCCTTTTCCAGATCCCCATCTTCGCTAAATTCGCGCTCGATTAGCGGGATAATATAGGGATTCTCTTCCATCGCATAGAGGACAGGTGCCGTTAAATTACCACTGGCCAGATCCGAGCCGGCTGGCTTTCCTAACACTTCGCTCGAAGCCGTAAAGTCTAAGATATCGTCAACGATTTGAAAAGCTAAACCGAAATGACGACCGTAATGGTAACTATCGCAGGTAATTTCGTGGGGTGCATCGCTTAGTAATGCCGCAGATTTAGCACTATTTGCCATGAGCGATGCAGTTTTGTCATAGCTCTTCTCTAAATAGGATTCAATCGAAAGACTGGTATCAAAACGATTGAGACCTTGTTGAATTTCTCCCTCGGCAAAATCGCGGATGACCTCAGATAGCAATTTAACCACCGCCAGATTGTCTAGATTAGCGAGATACCAAGAAGATTGGGCAAAGAGAAAATCTCCCGCCAACACGGCGATCCGATTGCCAAAAAGACTATTCACAGTCGCGACCCGTCGGCGAGTATCCGACTCGTCCAGTACATCATCGTGAACGAGACTCGCCGTATGGATCATCTCGGTAATTTCAGCCAAACGACGGTGGCGAGGGGTAATCTCTTGGTTTGGCATTGTTCCGCGAGCGACTAACAGGACGATCGCGGGTCTCAATCGCTTGCCCCCAGCACCAAATAAGTGTTCTGCTGCCGCACTGAGGATTGGGTGTTTCGCACCAATGAGCTTTTTGAGGTTGTCCGCTAAGATTTTGAGGTCGGCATCGACTGGGGAAAAGAGAGAGGTTACTGAGGTCATTTGTTTGCCGAGTTTGGCGAATGTTAAAAAAACTACATACTTTTTAACATATTTTAACTTAAGAATGACTGTTCGGAAGAGGAGATGGGGGGGAAATTGGCTTTTTTTCGGGAATTTTTTCTGTTCAATGTTGCTGGCAAGATTACAACAATCCAACCAAATGTAACGGACCGTTCCCTACGAGCAATTCAATGGCCAGTACCAAAAATCCCAGCATGGCCAAGCGACCGTTCCAAACCTCTGCGGCGCTTGTCATGCCCCATTCCCATTTTTCTGGGGGATAGAGTTTAACGGTTTTCTCCATGCGCTTGACATCGGCAAAGGTTTGAGGTGGATTGGCGAGGGCTTTTGTCACCAAAGTGCTCAAAGATTCAATAAAGAGGGGGTGAGTATTTAAAGCCGGAACGCGACCAAAATTTTCAATCCCGGCTTCTTCAGCAACTTCTCGATATTCAATATCAATTTCTTGCAGGGTTTCGATATGTTCGGATACAAAACTGATCGGCACGACGGCAATATCTTTGATTCCTTTTTCTCCCAAGGCTTGCAGTGCATCTTCTGTGTAGGGTTGAAGCCATTCCACAGGACCGACGCGACTTTGATAGGCAAGGGTGTGTTCGTTGGGACGATTGAGGGTCTCCATAATCAGGCGCGTGCATTCCTCAATTTCTCTCTGGTAAGGATCCCCCGCTTCTTCAACGTAACTGACGGGAACGCCGTGGGCACTAAAGAAGATGTGAACGCCATCGGGATTGCTAAATTTATCTAATTCCGAAGCGATCAGGTCTGCCATCGCTTGCAAGTAATAGGGTTGATCGTACCAAGATGCGATCGCGGTGTAGCGAATTTTGGCGAGTTTGGGGTTCTCTTGCCAGAGGCGATCGAGCAAGCGAAAAGAGGAACCACTGGTACTGATGGAAAATTGCGGGTAGAGGGGAAGAATGACCAACTCTTCAATTTCATCTTTTTCGATCTGCGCGATCGCTTCTTCCGTGAATGGATGCCAGTAGCGCATGCCAATATATATCTTGGCATTTTGCCCTTGCTCGCTTAATTTGGCTTGTAGGGCGCGTCCTTGTTCCTCCGTAATTTGTCGCAGGGGGGAACCGCCGCCAATTTGTCGGTAATTCTCTTGAGAGGTTTGGGTGCGTCGCGTGGAAATCAACCAAGCTAGAGGTTTTTGCAGCCAAGGGACGGGCAGGCGAATAATTTCTGGGTCGGCAAAGAGATTGAAAAGGAAAGGGCCGACATCTTCGAGTTTGTCCGGCCCTCCCAAATTGAGCAATAATACGCCTATATCATTCTTAGCAGCCATAACAATTTTTTAAATTTTTTCAGAATCTTTACCAAGTTTAACAATAATGTTGTTGTTTCGTTACGCCGAATTCGCGGGAGTGTTTCTAAGCCATCTTTTCGATAAATCGATACGATTCTGCATCCCGATCGCCCTCGTATTCGGTAGCGGCATCTGGTAAAAATCGATATCCATCGATAACGGGAATGGGAACGCCGACAAGAATTGCGGCATAATTGGGGTTGACTGCTTTAAAGTTAATGGATATTCACGAGCTTCTCAAACCTTTTCAAAAATTTGGCATTAACTTGGGATTGGAACGTATCGATCGCCTGCTGGCCAATCTCGGAAATCCCCACCATCGCGTCCCGATCGTTCATGTTGCGGGAACGAATGGGAAGGGGTCGGTTTGCGCTTATTTGTCTTCCGTTTTAACCGTAGCGGGCTATCGGGTTGGTCGCTATACCTCACCGCATTTAGTTAGTTGGACGGAACGAATTTGTATCAATGAGACAGAAATCCCGACAGAGCAATTAATCGCAATTCTAAGAGAGGTGATTGCCGCCATTTCGCCAGACTGTCCGCCGACTCAATTTGAAGTATTTACGGCAGCCGCATGGCTCTATTTCCAGCGAGAACGGGTCGATCTGGCCGTGATGGAAGTGGGTTTGGGGGGACGCTTGGATGCGACGAATGTTTCTGAGTCTCCTTTGGTAACAACGATTACTTCGATTAGTCGCGAACATTGGCAGATTTTAGGGGATACTGTCGCCGAAATTGCAGGGGAAAAAGCCGGAATTTTAAAAACCAATTGTCCCGCCGTTCTCGGCACGCTTCCACGGGATGCAGAACGAGTTATCCAAAGGAAGATCGAACAATTAAACTGTCCTGCGATCTGGGTCGAACCCGCAGAGAAAATAGCCGACGATCGCGCAAAATACAATGGAATCGAATATCCATTGCCCTTACCCGGTAAGATTCAATTGACCAACTCCGCGATCGCGATCGCCGCCCTAGAAATTCTCCAACAAAAGGGCTGGAATATTCCTCCCGAGTCCATTACCGAGGGAATTGCAAAAACGCGCTGGTTGGGGCGCTTGCAATGGGTGCAATGGCAACAGCAGAAGACTCTTGAAAATATTCCTAAAAATATTCTGATCGATGGGGCGCACAATCCCGCAGCAGCCCTATTATTACGGGAGTATGTCGATTCTTTATCTTTTAATATATCAAAGAAGTCCATCACGTGGGTTTTGGGAATTTTAGCCACCAAAGACCAAAAAGGAATTTTAGAAGCCTTATTGAGACCTCGCGATCGCTTATATGTCATCCCCGTTCCTCACCAAGATTATACCGAACCCGAACAATTAGCAGAAATCGCTCGAGAAGTTTGCTCAAATTTATTATCTTGTCAAACCGATACCGAACTTTTTTCGGCATTGGAGCGTGCGGTAAGTGATGACAATCTGGTTATTTTAAGCGGATCTTTATATTTAATTGGCTATTTCTTAGAAAAAATGAGGATGAGGGGGTTTCAATAAGCGATCTTGATGAACCCAAGCGATCGCTGATTCATTTCAATCGCCCTCACCCCACTCGTTATCAAGGGAGAGAATACCAAATTCTTCATTAAATAAATCCCGATCGCAATACAAAGAAATCTTTAAGAAATCATGAGAAAACCCGAAAAAGAAGGAAGAATTGCCGCCATTTGCCATATACTAAATTCTCAAACGACCTGCTATTCTGTTTGAAAACATATTCATTCTCAATTCTGGAGTGCTGCTTATGTCGTCTACTTTTCAAATCTGCAAAATTGGGACTCAGTTGCGTTATCAGTCTCGTCACTCGTTAACAAAAATGTTAACAAAAGTTAATAGAACGGGTAAAGTAATCGGTGCAAAACTCGGACAAAGTTGTGCCATTGGAATTGGTGCGGGTCTCATCTGTTTTGCAAACCCTGCTTCAGCGACAGAACTGATCAATATCAGGTACCAACAAACCGAAATTCCAGTTCCGACCGGTCTTTTGGTCAATTTTGCCAGAACGGGAGAACTCCCCTCCGAAGTGAATACCTTCTTGCAAAGTATCGATTCGAACTTGCCGAGAGTTTTACGAGATTTCCTGACCATAGAAGTTCGCCTGAGTCCGACTTTTATTGAAGATGTCCTAGGCAGTTCGATTGGTGAATTCGTTCTCTTGCAAATTGATAAAGCCATCAATACCGGTCAAGTGGGAAGCGAACTTGTTGCCCTCAGAAATACGATCGATGCTTCCCTTGCAGACGATAGCCGCATTTCTCTCTTAGAATTAGTCCAACGCTATCCCGTCGATACCCTCAATCTCGATTTAACCGGGATGGAAACCGTCTACAATCAAGTGAGTCGGCTTCTCGTGCAGATCGAACCCGCTTTAAATGTTGCCCGCAACTTTCTCGAACCCTTAATTTGCGATTGCGACGATCTCGCCGTCGATACAGAAGGCAATATCGTGTCTGCTGAAAGTGGCGCGACGGTCGTTTCCGCAGAAACCGTGCAACACTGTCGCAACGCCATTACAAAACTTCTGGGTGAAGATATCCCCAATTACAGCACCTCGGGCGATCGCGTTGAGGCGAAGGTAACGGAATAGTCAACAGTAAAAAGTGAGGACAAAAAACTTTTATTCTCACTTTTTTGGATCGAACGTTTTCTCACCGAACGCTAAAGGAAATTGCACCCATGTCTGTGTTATCGCGATCGCCACTCAAATATTTACGTCAAAAAACTGCGAAAATGCTTGCGGCTGGCGGAATGTGCTTGGTAGGAGTCGGAGCGGGTTTTCTCATCGGCACTCCCCCCACCGAAGCCGCAGAAGAAATTGTTTTCACTTACGGACCCATTCAACAAAGTTTTGATGTTAAAAATCTAGAAGCCTTTGTGGAAACTGGAGAAGTCGCTCGAGATGTTAGAGTCCTCCTGCGCTATTCCGGGCAAGATCCAGAAACGATACGGCAGATTATGTCTGCGGAACTGAGCGTTGATTTTCTCTTTCTCTACGATGCGTTAAGTAGCCTTCCGGGAGAATACGCCCTCTTTGAGTTAGGACAGATCCTTCACTCAAAATCTCGCCGCGCGAACATTCAAGCGTTGCGATCCGCGATCGTCTTGTCCGCACAGGGAGATAATCGGATCAGTCTTTTGGACTTTTTCAAAAACTACCCCCTCGATCAAATGTATATCGATGGTAATAAGGCGCTTCGCCTTGCTTCTGATGTCAGCGATATTGTTGAAACCGTCAGCGAACTGTTGCAGGTTCCCGTTGCGGTCATGCGAGATCTCTTAGGGCCTTTTATCTGCGAATGCGATCACTCGCGGTTCGGACAATAAATAAGAAGGATAGAGGGAGAAAAAATATTTCTCCCTCTACTTTTCGGAAAAAAGAACTTTTTTTGTTCCTCTCGCCTATCGCCGTTTGGACATATTCTGCACCATATCCATAAAGGGACTCATGCAAGCACCCGGACGGCGCTTTGGTTGAGTTCGGGTATACAAGAGATAATCGGGAGCAAAAGTCGGTTCGCTACCTTGACCATTACTTTGACCGTTCATTTCCGCTTGAGGAGTGGGTTTTTGTACTGCCGTGCGAATCAGGTCGAGAGTATAGTACCCACTCGAGGCAGAAGTGACAGGGGCTGGGGTTGGAACGGCTTTAGCCGCAGCTTTTTTCTTTTCTGTCTTCTTGCTGGATTTTTCGGCTATGGGAGTTGGAGTTGCTTCGGGTTGAGTTTCAACTTTGACGGGTTCGGGTTTCGCCTCGACGACGGGGGCGGGAGCTTCGCTAGTCCCGGCTTCGGATTCGTTTAACTTTAAATAGTAGGAGTCTTCTCCTGAGAACATTTTTTTGATAGAGCCGATCATGGTGGATTTCTCCTCTTGTGAAATTTTGGGCTGTGAAATTTGGGGCGATCGGGATGCGGAATTGTTATTGTCATCAGAGATTTTGCGACTCGGGTCGCCGACCCGATCGCATCTTCCAATCCTTTTACTTTAAAAAACGCAACAAATCTTATAGCAGTTTCTCATCGAGCCTCAGGTGGTCTTCTCAATGTCATTATGCTTTAAATCCTTGGTAATCAAAGATTACAGAGATTTACTTTTGCGTATTCCGCGATCGCATCCCGATCTTTTTGTTCATATTAATTAATATTCTAGATGAGATTCGGTAATATTTTGCAAATATTTCCTCAAGTATTTATACCTATTGAAAGATGGCAAAATCAGTTAAATTGCTCTCGGCGTAGAGATTCGACAATACTGAGGGGCATCTCTTGGCGTTGAATGTGGCGAGTATAGTCGGCACTCAGATAGGATTGATAGCGCTCGTCTCGGGCGATGTAAACGCCGAAAAATGCCAAACTTAGCGCCTCAATATAATTGCGAGCGATCGCGGGATCGGGTCCGATCGCTTGGGGAGGGAGAGGCACGTCATTGTCAGATGCGCCGAGGGTAGAAAAATGAGTGCCGCCTCTTAACAAAATGAGATATTTTTGGGGAGCGGTGAGGGCGGTAAAGGGTAGAATTTGCTCGTCCAAGGCAGGGGCGATCGTATCCGCACTCCCGGTCACGATCGCCGTGGGAACTTGGACGGCTGATATCCCCGCATCGCCAAAAATACTGCTGGTAATGGGGTTAATGGCAATGACCGCTTTAATGCGATCGTCGTGCAAGTTATAGTCTTGACGAGCGAGGGTTTGTGCCGGGCATTGAAGTAAGAGGGAGATATTTAGAGAATACTCCCGCGTTCTGCACTGGGTTTCCAAGTGTGAGAAATTCAACTTGGCTCCTGCAAGGGCGAGGGCTGTATAACCGCCAAAAGATTGGCCGATCGCGCCCACTTGCTGCCAGTCAATGCGATCGCCGTAGGTTTGCGCCAAGCGATCCAAGAGGAAGCGAATATCGAGGGGGCGATCGATAAATTCTTGCGGAGGGCTGATATCACTGGTAAATCCTGCGGCTAAGTCTCGTAACTGTCGGGCATTACTGCCGGGATGTTCTGGGACGGCGACGGCGAAACCGTGAGAGGCGAGGTGTTGGGCGAGATAGGTATAGGTTTGGCGATCGGAACCCAAACCGTGAGAAATAATCACCAGAGGCAGGCGATCGCGGCGGCGGGGCAGGTAAAGATCCGCTAAAAAAGCGCGATCGCGATCGGTATCCTCGAGCAGGAGCATTTGTTTGCGGTAGGAAAATTTGCCCATGCGTTGCAAATCGAGGGCAAACTCTTCTACTGTTTCTTCTGGGGGGGAAACCTCAGCCTCGATCGCCGCGATCGCTCTTTCCGTCTGGCGTACGGATTGACTCACTTGACTGAGAAGATCGAAAGCAAATTCGGAGTTTAGGAAAATTGCCGGGGTGGGAAACCGTTTGATGATATTGAGGGGTGTGAGTCCTTCTGGATCGTCAGCCGCTAAAATTAGCGCCGATCGCAGGGCATAAAATCCCGACAGTCTCGAAGGGGTTTGGACGAGTTTCCCCATGACTTCTAAAATCGCCTCTCCTTGGGTCGAATAGAAGAATTGCGAAACCGCGATCGCATCCACATCGGCTCGGGCGAGGAGGATGTTTCGCAGGTGTGCTTGTGCTTCTGCATCCAAACGGGACACAAAACTAGCAAGATCCGGGGCGATCGTGCCTTCTTTCGCGTAGGCTTCCAAAGACTCCCGCTCGAGGGAAAATTCTAGGGGTCCGTAGCGCAGGATAATTTTTTCGGCACTCTGGGCGGGGAGTGCCAAGGCGATCGCCAAATTCAAGGTCGCTAACCCCAACATTTTCAACCCAAAGGGAAAAAGCGATCGTTTCCTCATTTTTTGCCGATGCGAGACTTGTCGAGAAAGCATTTCCAGTTTAATGTTGACTTTTTAGAGAGCAGAATCATGAGCGTTAAGAGTTTACAGGGAAGAGACTTACTCGGGTTGGCAGATTTGAGCGCTTCGGAACTGAAAGACTTGCTCCAATTTGCCGCCGATCTCAAAAGCGGCGCGCAACGCCCAACTTGTCAAAAGGTGTTGGGCTTGCTGTTTTACAAGGCATCTACTCGCACTCGCGTGAGTTTTTCCACCGCTATCTACCAATTGGGCGGACAAGTAATCGATCTCAATCCCAAGGTGACGCAAGTGGGTCGCGGCGAACCCATTTCCGATACGGCAAGGGTTTTGGATCGCTATTTAGATATTTTAGCCGTTCGCACCTTCAAACAGGAAGATTTAGAGACCTTTGCGCAATATGCAGAGATTCCTGTTATTAATGCGTTGACGGATTTGGAACACCCCTGCCAAATTCTAGCCGATCTCCTGACCGTGCAAGAATGCTTTGGCGAACTTGCGGGCAAAACGATCGCTTTTTTGGGAGATGGGAATAACGTCGCCCATTCTTTATTGTTGGGTTGCGCCCTCGCGGGGGTTAATATTCGGATTGCTTCTCCCGTTGGTTATGAGTGCGATCGCGCCGTTGTAGAAAAAGGCAAAAACATTGCCGTCGCAGGGGCAGAAATTACCCTCTTAGAGAATCCCATCGAGGCAGTTACAGGGGCAAATGCGCTTTATACTGATGTTTGGGCAAGCATGGGACAGGAAGAATCGGCTCGAGAGCGAATTCCTCTCTTTCAACCCTATCAAATTAATACCGACCTCCTGAAACACGCCGATCCCGAGGCGATTATTTTGCATTGTTTGCCCGCCCATCGCGGTGAAGAAATTACCGACGAAGCGATCGAAGGTAAACAGTCCCGGGTTTGGGATCAAGCCGAAAACCGAATGCACGCCCAGAAAGCATTGATGGCGAGTTTGCTCGGAGTTGACTGAACCATTCAAAATGCAAAATTCAAAAGGAGGGCGATCGCATTGCCATTCAATCTGATGACGAAAACAGCGATCGCCTTGGTTATCCCTCTCCTTTTTTCCTCCGCTTGTCGATCTCCCTCAAGACAGGAAAAAGAAATTTCCGATTGCGGCGATGATGCTAAATATATCCTCATTCCCGGGGGAGAATTTATCGCAGGAAGCGACCGCGCCGAACGAGATTACGCCTATCGAATCTCTGCGATCGCTGCTGCTAAAAATGCCGCCGATATTCCGCGAGAAGAGGAGTTATTACGTCAAAAACGCTGGTTTTCCGGCGAACCGTCTCGCCAAACGCTCTCGCTTCCTGCGTTTTGCATTCGCCGAAATCTCATTACCAACGCAGACTATCAACTTTTTGTGAAAGAAACGGGATATCGTTCCCCCGGAATTTCCGAAACCGAATATCAAAAACAGGGATTTCTCGTTCATCCCTATCGAGAAGTTCGACCATATCTATGGGAAAATCAAACCCATCCAGAAGGCGAAAATAAACATCCCGTTGTTTTAATTTCTTACGAAGATGTCCTTGCTTTTGCAGATTGGAAAAGTCAACAAGATTCCTATACTTATCGCTTGCCCACAGCCAAAGAATGGGAAAAAGCAGCCCGATCGTCAGATGGACGTTACTTTCCTTGGGGAAACCAATGGCAAGACGAAGCGACGAACTTTTGGGGAAGCGATCTTTGGCATACCAGCGCGATCGCCACTTATCCTCTCAGTCAAAGTCCTTACGGGGTAGAAGATATGGCCGGGAATGTGTTTGAATGGACTCAAACTCTCGTGAAGCGAGGATTGCAAACTCGTGCGGTTTTAAAAGGGTGTTCTTGGGACGATCTGCCCGGTTTTTGTCGCAGTGCGTACCAGCATACTCGTCCCATTGAATCCCGTCATATTCTCTTTGGTTTCCGTTTAGTGCGAGAGCAAGATAATTGATGAATAATCCTTCCGAAAAACTCAGTTTTAAGACAAAATTTTGCCACGGTTTTGCAGAATTTGGTTTAGCCATTCCGGGTAATCTTACTGTTGTCTTTTTTCTCTTCTTTCTGACTAATATTGCTGGCTTGAATCCCGTTTTAGCGGGTAGCGTTCTCTTAATCGGTCGCGTCTGGGATGCCATTAACGATCCCCTGATCGGTTGGTTGAGCGATCGCACGCGATCGCGCTGGGGAAAACGCTATCCTTGGATGATTTTTGGAGCGATTCCCTTGGGAATTAGCATTATCTTTCAATGGGTTTCTCTCCCCATCTCCAATCAATGGTTGCTTTTTGGTTATTACAGTATTGCCGCCTTTTTTGTTTATTTGGGCTACACCGTCGTTCTCCTTCCCTCTCGCGCGTTAACGGCTGAGTTTACCGAAGATTACAACGAACGCACCAGCTTGACCACGTTTAAATCTTCTTTTAGTATTGCCGGAAGTTTATTTTCGTTTGTCCTCGCCCAGTTTATTTTTGATGCGATCGCCGATCCCACCCGTAAATATTTAGTTCTCGCCTTCGTCAGCGCCATATTTGCAGTTGTCTCGGTTTATCTGTGTATTTGGGGCACTTATCCCGAATATTGTCGCCTTCCCCATCGCATCAAGCCCATCGAAGAAAAACCCCTTCCCCTCGGCCAACAAATCCGCATTTTATTCCAAAATCGTCCCTTCCTGATTCTGATGGGAATCTATCTCTGTTCTTGGTTAGCAGTACAATGGACTGCTGCAATTTTACCCTATTTTGTGGTTAATTGGATGGGACTCTCAGAACAAATTTTTCTGCAATTTATGATGATTGTTTTGGGGTTTTCTTTGGTCATGATGTTTGTCTGGAATTTTCTCAGTCAAAGAACGAGTAAAAAGTTTGTTTATTTCTTGGGAATGCCCCTTTGGGCGATCGCTCAGAGCAGTTTAATTTTCTTACAACCTGGTCAAATGTTTGGACTCTACGGATTAGCCTTTGTTGCCAGTTTGGGAGTCGCGATCGCCTATCTCGTTCCTTGGGCAATGTTACCCGATGCGATCGATCTGGACGAACTGAAAAGCGGACAAAGAAGAGACGGACTATTCTATGGATTTTTAGTTCAGTTACAAAAATTAGGCGTAGCAGTTGCCTTATTTCTCGTCGGAATCGTTCTCGATTGGTCGGGATTTATTGCCAGTTCACCCGAAAATCCCAATCCCGTCCAACCAGAGTTAGCCATTACGACTATTCGCTGGATGAGTGCGGGTTTCCCCACCATCGCATTAGTTGCAGGATTAATTCTGACAGCCTTCTATCCCATTAGCCGCGAAGTCCATGCCACCATTCTCCTACAACTCTCCGAACGCCGCCAGATAACCAATAACTGATAACTGATAACTAACACCTCCTCTCAGTTGTCATTAAGTTTAAGAATAGGTTAAAATAATAGGCTCTCAACTTAATTTATTTCTCAGAAGTAAAGACAGCCTCATGTTTTTTTGCATTTTCAAAGGACGGATTTAAGGAATGCGACAAATTTTCCAGATCGCGAGGAAAATCTGTTGCATGATTTAGAAAGGGGAATGGAGAAGGATATCCCGACTCCGCATCAAGTCCCACAACACCAACCCCGCAACCGTCAAATGGGTGAATTTTTTCGCGATCGCAACCAACCCCAAGAGTTAAATCTAGATTCCCAACTGAAGGAATTAACCCTCTATGAGGCAAATATCGAGATTCAACACTCGGGAAAAGACGCAATGACTCGTTTGGAGGGAGATCCCTATCTTCCCGGTTTAATTTTCGTGGAGAGAGAACGATTTGTCGGCATGATTTCTCGACAAAGTTTCTTTGAGTGGATGAGTCGCCCCTACAGTTTGGAGCTATTTACAAAACGACCCCTGAGCCGTTTTCATGACTACAATCAAGGCGAATATCTCATTTGTTCCGGGGACGATGCAATCTCCAAAACCATCACGCTGGCGCTACAAAGACCCAGTCATTTAGTTTACGAACCCGTTCTTGTGGAACTCCAACCCAATTGTTATCGCTTGCTCAGCGTTCACGATTTACTCATTGCTCACGCGAAAATACACGAATTGGCAACGCAACAATTGAAAAAATCCGAAGCCGTTCTCAGAGAGCGATCGGATGGATTAACCAAAGCCTTAAAAAAACTGAAAACCGCCCAAATTCAACTGGTTCAATCCGAAAAAATGTCCGCTTTGGGACAAATGGTTGCCGGACTCGCTCACGAAATCAACAATCCCGTGAGCTTCATTTATGGAAACATTCAGCACGCCCAAGAGTATACCCAAGATTTGATCGATCTTCTCCTACTTTATCGATCGCATTATCCGCAACCGAACGCGGAAATTGACGAAACTATCGAAGAACTAGATTTAGATTTTCTCTTGGAGGATTTTACCAAAGTTCTAGAATCGATGAAATTGGGAGCCAGTCGAATTCGAGAAATCATTACCTCCTTGCGTAATTTTTCGCGTTTGGACGAAGCAAAAATAAAGGAAGTTGATATCCATGAAGGGATTGATAGTACCTTATTAATTCTGCAAAATCGCTTGAAAGAACAACCCGCTCGCCCTGCTATCGAAGTGGTTAAAAATTATGGTGATTTGCCTTTAATCGGTTGTTATGCCGGGCAACTCAATCAAGTGTTTATGAATTTGTTGAGCAATGCCATTGATGCGATCGAAGAGAAACTCGAACGCCAAGGAGAGAGTTCTTTTCAGCCGCAAATTCGCATTGAAACATCCCTTTCTGGATCGGAAAAGGTTGAAATTCGCATTATTGACAATGGGATAGGTATTAAAGATGAAGATCGCACGAAACTATTCGCTCCTTTCTTTACCACTAAAGAAGTTGGTAAAGGAACGGGGTTGGGCTTATCAATTGGTTATTCAATTATTGTCGAAAAACACCACGGCAGTTTGGATTGTATTTCCGAAGAAGGTCAAGGAACGGAATTTCGCTTGAATATTCCTAGATTCCAGTCTTTGATTAATAGTGAATGATGTTATTTGTTGTTTGGATCCAAAAGCCTTTCGCAGAGTAGCGAGAGATCGCCGATCGCGCTCAACATCTGAATTTTAAAAATCTCGCTTGCAGTTTAACTCGATATCCCGTGACACTTTTCAATTTGTGCCAATAATTGCTCCCAACTTTGGGGCGTTGGCAAACAAGCTAACCCTTTACAAACCAAACCGATCGCATCTTCGGGGACTTTCTCTTCTACCTGATAGACGCTTTTGGGAAAATAGCGAGAAGCGAGTTCGGAAACGCGATCGCTCGTCGTCCGAATCAGGGTAGAGTGCAAATACCAATCCAATCCGGTAAATAAGCTGGGACAGCCTTGAGGAGATTGTTCCATCACGGGAACAAATGCCTGTAAAATTGTCTCGGCGCGTTCTAAATAACGGATATTATCGGTGATTAACCCCAAACGAACTAAATTTGCGGCCGCTACCCCATTCGCTGCCGGCGTGGCATTATCAATATAGCTGCGTTCTCGGATTAATAAGTCATCGCTGGCATCCGTTGGCGCATTGTAATAACCTCCCATTTCGGAACTCCAGAGAAATCGATCGAATTCTTCTTGTATCTCAATTGCTTTCTGGTTCCAACGTGGCGATGTTGCGCCGATCGCCGCACTGGCGCGATCGCAATCTAAGAGTGCTTTAATAAACAGGGCGTAGTCTTCCGATTGTGCTAAAACCCGTACCTGTCCCTCATAATTCAAGCGGTGAAAGCGTCCGTCGATCCACTGATTTTCTAAGATGAAATTAGCGGCATTTTGGGCGAGTTTCCACGCGATCGGGTTTTTAAAAACTTCAGCAACTCGTGCGAGTCCTGAAATGGTCAAACTATTCCACGCGACAATCGCTTTAGGATCCGTGACTGCGGGGATGCGTCCTTTCCAAGTCGTTGTTTTAGCTTCATTGTTATCCCGTGCGGGGGGGAAAGTCGAGATCGCTTCTATTTCTTCCCCATAACGAGCCAAAAATAGCCGAGAAAGCGCCTTCTCGCTGGTTTCCGAGAGTTGACCCCCTCCCCGCCGTTGCAAGACGTTCTTGCCCTCAAAATTGCCCGTAGCACTGACGGTAAATTCTGCCTCCAATGCGGCCAATTCCCCCGGTGCAAGCAATTCTTGCAACTCACTATACGTCCACACGTAAAACGCCCCCTCTTCGGGTTCTGCATCTGCGGGAGTTTCGAAACTGTCTGCATCTTGCGCCGCGTAAAAATATCCTTGCGGTGCTATCATTTCTCGTTGCAACCATGCGATCGTTCCGTCCACTGCGCGCAGATATGCGGGTTCTTCAATCCCTGCATTCCAGAGAGAAGCCAAATACTCTAAAATTTGCCCGTTATCGTAGAGCATCTTTTCAAAATGGGGCACCGTCCAAGTGGAATCGACTGTGTAGCGGTGAAATCCTCCTGCAACATGGTCGTAAATGCCTCCCAATGCCAGATCGTCCCCTCGTTGTTTGGCGATTTGTTTCGCGTCCTCTTGTTGGAAAAAACGGCTTCCTTGCACGACTAAATCTGCATAGGGAATCATGGGGAAACAGGGAGACCCCGGATCGTTGCGATCGATAATGCGAGAACTCACCCCAATCCCCTGTTGTAATAATTCTTTCGTGAGACTATCATCCGGTGCTTTAGGAAGTAGGGTGGATTGCCGCAACAGGCCGAACATTTCACTTTTAATCCCTTGCAATTTCTCCTTTTGTCCTTGATAAAAATTGCGAATCCCTTCGAGAATATCGATAAAAGCAGGACGACCGAAACCCGCTTCGACAGGAAAATAGGTTCCTCCGTAAAAGGGAATGCGATCGCTCGGGGTTAAGAAGACATTCAACGGCCAGCCCCCATGTCCTGTCATTGCCTGTAACGCCTGCATATAGATACTATCAATATCCGGTCTTTCCTCGCGATCCACCTTAATAGGTACGAAATTCTCGTTCATATATTGCGCGATTGCCCCATTGGAAAAAGCCTCTCCCTCCATCACCGTACACCAGTGACAGCTTGAATAGCCAATGGAGAGAAAAATCGGTTTGTCTTCTGTTTGGGCTTTATCGAGAGCTTCTTCGCACCACGGCCACCAATCGATCGGATTTTCAGCATGTTTGCGAAGATAGAGACTTTGAGAACGAGAGAGACGATTGGTCACGGCACTGGCGAGAGTAAATTGTTGCGTTTAGTGTATCGCGCGGTGAAGGGAAACGGAAAACAATCTTAAGGTTTTGCTATTTGAGGTATAACTCTATACAACGCCTCATACCATAGAGATAGAAGCGATCCCCATAGCCTTTTTATTTTACTTTCTCTAACAAAAATAACTGTAACGCTGAGTTTACCTTCTAAACGAGTCATGAGTCAAAATACATCTCCAAAAATCCAAACTGCTTACGAAGCCTTGCAGAAAATTCCACCCAATCATCTCAATATTATGGGTTATGTAGATGAATCTTGTGTCAATGGTCCCGGTTCCCGGGCGGTGGTTTGGGTGCAAGGATGCCTCCAAGAATGCCAAGGTTGTTTTAATCCCGAGTCTTGGTCTTTTGAGAGCGAGCAATTAATTTCTGTGGATGAGTTAGCAGAAAATATCCTCAAAAATCCCCGCAATGAGGGGGTAACTTTTTCGGGAGGCGAACCCTTTTGGCAGGCGCGATCGCTGGCACGACTGGCTCAAAAAGTCAAAGAAAAAGGTTTAAACGTCATGTCATTTACGGGGTTAACTCTCGAAAAATTGAGTTCAAAAACGGCTCCGATCGGTGCGAAAGATCTTCTCGAACAACTCGATATCTTAATCGATGGTCCCTACATGGAATCTCGCGCGATTAACTCCCCCGATTCTCCCGTTTCCTCTCGCAATCAACGGGTTCATGTCTTCAATCCTGCTTTTAAAGATAAAATTACATGGGCCAGCGACCAAATCGAGATTCACATTCTCAAAGATGGATCGCGGATTTTTACGGGATATCGCGGGCAGATGGAAATGGGAGAAGGATAAGATTGTCGCCAACCCGTCGATTAGATTTTAGAGATGCTGGGATTTTCTCAGCATCCCTTCTGACGGGCAAAATAGATATTGCGCGAGTCTCATTTTCGATTATAGTGGGAAGGGCGATCGGTAACGAAAAACATGGAAAATAATGTAATTTTACAAACTCACAATCTCAGAAAAACCTATCGAAATCTAACAGCAGTTGAAGATGTTAATATTACCGTCCGCAAAGGGGATGTTTTTGGCTTTTTAGGGCCGAATGGAGCGGGAAAAACCACGACAATCGCCATGCTTTTAGGGCTGCTCCATCCCACGGGAGGAGAGGTGAAAATTTTAGGGAAAAAAGTCACTCCCAATCGGAATAAAATCTTACGTCATGTCGGCGCATTTGTGGGTGCAACTCCCGCGTTAATCCCCCATCTTTCAGCACGAAAGAATCTGCAATTGATGGCGAGCTTGTATCCGGATTTACCGAAAAATCGCGTGAAAGTGGTTCTAGAAATGGTGGGTTTGTCCAATGTCGCCCGACGCAAAACCGAGACTTTTTCGACAGGAATGAAACAGCGTTTGGGGATGGCATTGTCCATTTTACACCAACCCCAATTATTAATCCTAGACGAGCCGACGAATGGGATGGATCCGGCAGGAATGCAGGAGATGCGGGAAATCATAAAAACACTTTCTACTGAAGGCGTAACGGTCTTTTTATCCAGTCATTTACTTTATGAAGTGGAGCAGGTTTGCGATCGCATTGCTGTATTAAATCGCGGTAAACTCATCGCTCAAGGAACGATCGCGGAAATGCGAGGAGAACAAAAGAATCTGCGTGTCAAAGTGAAAGATGTTGAAAATGCTTTTACTGCTTTAGAAGCATTGCCGAATGCAACCCATATCGGTAAAAATAAAGATTATCTGGATATTCGCGGCGTGGATGGGGAATTGGTTATCAAAACTTTGTGCGATCGCGGTATTTATCCGAGTGAAGTCTTTTATACAGGCAATGATTTAGAAAACTTATTTTTAGAACTGACCAAACAAGAGGAAAAATGAACGAAAATCTTTCTAAATATCACGTAATTTATGATGGAAATTGTAACCTTTGCGTGACATTTGCCCAACTCCTCGAACAATTCGATCGCGGGCAACTCTTCGATTACATTCCCATGCAAGATCGAGAGAATTTGAGGTACTTTAACATTACTGCCGAAGATTGTGAAATGGGCATGATTCTCATCGATCGCGAAAATTCCGAAAAACGCTGGCAAGGGAGCAATGCCGCCGAAGAAATTACTCGCTTGTTACCCATGGGGGAGTTATTTGTTAACACTTATCGCGCCCTTCCGGGGATGAAATGGTTTGGCGATCGCACCTACGAACAAGTGCGCGACAATCGCTATCAATGGTTCGGCAAACGCGATAAAACCTATCATTCCGGCTATCCCTTCGGTTGTAAAACTCAACCTGCAAATAACGAATAACTGGTGACTGGTGACTGGTTCGATGCGCGTTCCCTTGCGTCTTACGCCGACGCGGAGTCGCATCGCTGGTGAGTGATTATTGCCAATCTCCTTGTACGGTAAAAGCCGCCCATTTGTAGGGTAACTCTCCTTCACGCCACATCTTTAACTGTGCCTCTCGTAGGGCAGAAATGGGATTCAATCCACTGCCTAACATTTGTTGATAATAATCCGTCATTAAGTTAGCAGTAGCGGCATCATTGACATTCCACAAACTTACTACGACTCGTTTTGCTCCTGCATACATGAAACCGCGAGTTAAACCGACGACCCCTTCTCCGTTGACTTCTTCTCCGATGCCCGTCTGACAAGCGCTGAGAACCACTAACTCGGCGTTGAGATCGAGATTATAGATATCTTGCAGGCGTAAGAGGCCATCTTGGGACTTGCCTTTTTCGTCGTAAAGGGATAAAACCAAGCCAGAACGCAGGGGATCGTCTTGAATGCAGCCGTGAGTGGCAAGGTGTAAGATTTGATATTGGGAGAGGTTGGCATTTAAGGCTTGGGAGCGGTTGGCAGCAAAACCAAGGGCAAGGAATTCTTGATCATCAGGGACGAGTTTGAGGATGTTTTCCGCTTCTCTTTGGGTATTGGGGAGGCGATCGAAGGAATTGCAACCGCGTTGCAGTAAACCGAGGAGGGGATTTTCTTCTGTGGTGGGTGGAGTATCGCCGGAAAGTCGAGGATCGCGAGGGGAGAAGACAGGATCGGCAAGGACTGCGATCGCCTTGGGAGCGGGAGTCCGTTTTGCCCATTGACTGCGTTGAGCCTCGAGACTAGAAGCCGAGGAGAGATTGATAATTTCGTGATTTGCCAGTAGGGGCGCAATGCTTGCGCCCGCTCCCGACGCTCCCCACGGCAAAGCCCCAAAGGGCAAACGGTTGAGCTTCCCATCGGCAACAATGGCGAGGCGTTGATTTTTCAGCTTATCTGCAACCGGATCGAGAAGCATTTTCACCAGTTCCGTTCCTTCGGCGAGGGGGTTGCGGTCTTCAGCTTGCAGGGCGGTAATATAGCGTTCTGTGGCGGTTTCGATTTCTTGACGAGAAGGAAGTTCGTAAGCGGTAAAACTGTCTTTGCTGACAGCAAAAAGATAGCTGCGTTCTTCTCCGAGAGCGTATTCGAGAAGAAGGGTGTCTGCATCGAGAATTTGCGTTTGAATTTGTTGCAGGGTGAGAGGTTTCGGATATTTTAAGTTAGCGTAGGCGGGGTTTTCGCGGCGAATTCTGGCTTCGAGATCTTGCAGGTCTTGAAGAATTTGTTCGATCGCGTTGGTAATAGCTGCAAGTTCGTCATTGCTGTAACTTTTTTGCAGGAGTTCCACGCGCTGTTGTTCGGCGGTGCTGAGAGCTTGGTTGAGGCGTTTTTCTTCGGCAAGGAGGGTGGGAGGGAGATCGGCTTTGAGGTCGAATTGTGCTTCGGTGAGGATTTCCGTAAGAGTGCGGGCGCGGGAACTTTCGCTAGCTTGGAAGGCACGGGCATCGTAACCGCGATCGGGGTTTTGGCGGTGCAGTTCCATCAGGAGATCGAGATAGAACTGGTAATAGTTGTGGACGGAGGCGAAGTAGGTTTGGCGAAGTTCGGTGGTGGGGGCTTTGGTGCGGAGGTTTTCAAGGATGGCAATGGATTTTTCTATCTCGGTGAGGGCAGTTTCGAGATTTCCTTGGGAACGTTGGAGAAAGGCGATATTCCTTAATATTTGGGCTTCTCCTTCGCGATCTCCTACTGCTTGAAGGAGAGGTAAAGCGTGTTGGTAGTAGTCTAATGCTTTCTCTTTTTCTCCGAGGGCAGAGTAGACTCTGCCCATATGGTTGCGGGTGCGAGCTTCTCCGGCGGGATCCCCCACAGCTTGGAAGAGTGAGAGGGCGCGTTGGTAGTAGTCTAATGCTTTCTCTTTTTCTCCGAGGGAGGAGTAAATGAAGCCAATATTTTTGAGAATAGGAGCTTCTCTGGCGGGATATTTCAGAGAGAAGGGGAGGGCGCGTTGGTAGTAGTCTAATGCTTTCTCTTTTTCTCCGAGGGAAGAGTAAATGAAGCCAATATTGTTGAGAGTTCGGGCTTTTCCGGCAGGATCGCCCACAGCTTGGAAGAGCAAGAAAGCCTGTTGGTAGTAGTTCAATGCCTGTTGCATTTCTCCTAGGTCGTCATAGACTCTACCCATATTGTTGAGGGTAGTGGCTTCTCCACCGCGACCGCCAGTAGCTTCAAAGAGGGGGAGGGCGCGTTGGTAGTAGTCCAATGCCTTCTCTTTTTCTCCGAGGGAGTTGTAGAGTCTGCCCATATTGTTGAGGGTGGTGGCTTCTCCACCGCGATCGCCCACCTCTTGCTGAAGGAGTAGAGCGCGTTGGTAGTCGTCCAATGCCTTCTCTTTTTCTCCGAGGGAGTTGTAGAGCCTGCCCATATTGTTGAGGACGCGAGCCTCGCCACCGGGATCGCCTGCGGTTTGGAAGAGGGAGAGGGCGCGTTCGTAGTAGTCTAATGCCTGTTGCGTCTCTCCTAAGTCGTCATAGATTCTGCCGATATTATCGAGGACTCGGCCTTTTCGACCAAAATCCCTCCCCGCTTGGAAGAGAGGGAGAGCGCGTTGATAGTATTCCAGTGCCTGTTGCTTCTCTCCTAGGGAGTTATAAACCCGACCAATATTGTTGAGGACGCGGCCTTCTCCAAGGCGATCGTCTGTGTCTTGGAAGAGAGGGAGGGCGCGTTCATAGTAGTCCAGTGCCTGCTCCTTTTCACCGAGGGAGTTGTAAAGCCTGCCCATATTATTAAAGGCGTAGGCTTCTCCAAGTCGATCGCCTGCGTCTTGGAAGAGGGGGAGGGCGCGTTCATAGTAGTCTAATGCCTGCTCCCTTTCACCCAAAAAGTTGTAAACCCTACCCGTGTCGTTCAGGACGCGGGCTTCTCCGGCGCGATCGCCTTCAGCTTGGAAGAGGGAAAGGGCGCGTTCATAGTAGTCTAGTGCTTGCTGATTTTCGACTAGGGAATAGTAGACTCTGCCGATACCAAAAAGTGAGTCAGCTTCTAAACTTTGATTCCCCGCTTGGCGAGCGAGGCTTGCTGCTTGCTCTAACGGAGTCAAAGCGCTTCGGAGCGATTCGGCTGTCCCCTCTCGAAACAGTCTCATCCCTGCTCGATAAAGTCGCTCTGCTTCAGACCTTGGTTCTCTCCTATCCCTAGACTTTTGTGCTACCAAGGTATCCGCTTCTAAAACATTACTATTGCGATCGCGTCTCCTTTCTGGTTCGGTGAGAACAAGAGACAGTTGCTGGGGGTCGTGAATATTGGGGTTTCGGGGGTGGGTGGAGGCTTTGGCTGGTGTTGCGATGCCAGAGACGGGTAGTATTGCCGCACTTGCTACTCCTGCCATGATGCAGCCCCAGATTTTTGTTCTCTTTTTCATGGCGTTCCCTCAACAATTCTCCATTGCTCTGATACTAACGAAGGTTATTGCGATAGGCAAGGTTTCAATTTTTAGCTGGAGTACAGAAGATTTACAATATTGACTTTCCCATGACACGAGAAACAAAAACCGCGACAATCCGAAGTGTCTGGATAGTCAGAAATGACGAAAATTTTCCTCGTTTAGTCAGTTGCTACATTCTATAAGGAGATAGACACGATGAAATTATTAGATGTCGTTGCTTTATTGGACAATTTACCCGAACTCAATCTCTATCGCGGACAAGTTGGCACGATTGTCGAAGAATACGAACCCGGAGTCTTTGAAGTCGAATTCTGCGATAATGAAGGGAATGTGTACGGTCTGGAAACTTTAACCGAAGATCGATTGCTAGTTTTATATCATTACCCGCTTCAACCCGAAGAAGTTACCTTGAGTTGAGATGCAATCGCTTGTGTGACAATTGTGATATTTTTGGAAATGAAAGGCGATCGCGAAACAATTCCCTAAAATACTCAATTACAATACCAGCCAAGAAAACATTTCTCGTGCAGATAATTGCCAATTTTCTAAATCCGCGATCGCAGGTAATCTCTCTTCACCAGACTTGATTTCGGGCAAGGAATTCGGTTTGAAAATCATCACTAATTCTTCTTTAGAGTCAATTAGCCATCCTAGTTTTGTGCCTTGTCGAATACAAGATAAAATATTGTCAATAACTTGAGTAGATGACTGGTCGGGGAATAAAATTTCAATCGTCCAATCTGGAGCAATTGTGAACTTATTCGCAAGTCTTCCTGTTTCTGTTCGCGGAATTCTCTCCCATGAAAATACTGCAATATCGGGAACAATTGAACGTTCCACAAAAGTGCAACGAATTTCAGTCAAAGCTAAAGCTAATTTTTGAGATTCGCTAATATTATTAATTTTCGCACACAAACGACTTTGAATGCGACTATGTTCTCCTTGAGGCATGGGTTTTTGACTGATTTTTCCATGAACGTATTCGCGAGCGGGTTTGATTTCAGGAAGTTGCAAAAACTCCTGTAATGTCAATTGCTGTGAGATAGGATAAGCAATAACCATATGCAGCGGCCTCCAATTCGATAAGGCATTCTCTTAAATTGTAACTTAAATCGATCTATTCTAAAATCGCCCGCTATAATTAGTAATTGTAAATAAATGTAAAGCGATCGCAATGCAAACTACCACCCTCGGCAAAAATGGCGCTCCTGTTACGGCTTTAGGAATCGGTACTTGGGCATGGGGAGATACTCTCTTTTGGAACTATGGTAAAGCCTATGGCGCAACGCAAGTCGAAGAAGCCTTTAACGCGGCGATCGCGGCTGGAATTACTTTTTTTGATACCGCAGAGGTTTACGGGTTGGGAACCTCCGAAACTCTTCTCGGACAATTCATGCAGAAAAATCAAGAAATATCCGTCGATATTGCCACAAAATACGGCCCCGCACCTTGGCGTTTATTTGGTAATTCCGTCACCGATGCTGTGACTGCTAGTTTAAAACGCTTGCAAGTTCCCAGCGTAACCCTTTATCAAGTTCACTGGCCGTTTGCTTTTTTTATGAGCCAAGAAACCTTGCTAAATGCTTTAGCCGATGAAGTCCAACAGGGAAGAATCAAAGCGATCGGCGTGAGCAATTATTCGGCGGCGCAAATGCGAGAAAGTTATGAAATCTTGAAAAAACGCGATATTCCTCTTGCCGTCAATCAAGTTCAATACTCTCTTTTACATCGCAAAATAGAAAGCAACGGTGCGTTGAAAACTGCCAAAGAATTGGGGATAACAATCCTCGCTTACAGTCCTTTAGCTCAAGGATTGCTGACGGGAAAATATACCTCAAAACGCAAGGTTAAGCCCGATGGCGCGCGAAAAATCGATTCGAGATTTAGCGATCGCGGTTTAGAAAAAATTGCCCCCGTTACCGATCTCCTACAAGAATTAAGCGATCGCTATGATAAAACGCCTTCACAAATTTCTCTCAATTGGCTCATCTCTCAAGGCGATACTGTCCCCATTCCGGGCGCAAAAAATGCCGGGCAAGCGATCGATAATGCTGGGGCATTGGGTTGGAGTTTGAGTGCTGAGGATGTTGCTAAATTGAGTGAGGTTAGCCGTCCTTGGCTGTAACAATAATTTGCAATTCGTAAGGCGGCAAATCATGGCGATCGCAGTAAAATAAAAATTACAATCTGCAAGCCGAGACCTTGAAAAACAGTCTCTTTCCCTCCCCATCATGAGTCATAATTATCATTACCTCATCCCCCAACTCCTCCCAACGGCGGAGATTTTTGCGCCTTATCAGCTTGCCAGTGAATTTCGCCGCGAAACTGAATATCGCCAGCAAAAGAAAGAGTATTGCCAATGGTATTATGAAGCGGCTCGACAGCATCAAGCAGAACTCGAAGCAATGCGGGGCGATATTAACCTTTTTGGCTGGTTTTTACGAGGGAAACGCTAATGGCACGCAATACAATGGGTTTAGACGATCGCCTCGCCGATTATTTGCGATCGGTATCTGTTAGAGAACCAGAAATCTTACAAGAGTTACGCCAAGAAACGGCAAATCATCCGATGGGACAAATGCAAGTTGCACCGGAACAAGGGCAATTTATGGCCTTGTTGGTACAGTTGATGGGGGCAAAGAAAACGTTAGAGGTGGGGGTATTCACGGGATATAGTTCCCTCGCCGTTGCCCTTTCCCTACCCGAAGATGGCAAAATTGTAGCGTGCGATGTGAGCGAAGACTATACCGCGATCGCTCGTCGTTATTGGGAAAAGGCAGGAGTTGCCAATAAAATCAACCTTCGCATCGCCCCAGCTTTGGAAACTTTAGATCGCCTGTTAGCAGAAGGGGAGGGAGAATCTTTCGATTTTGCCTTTATCGATGCGGATAAAAGTAACTATGCAAACTATTACGATCGCGCTTTTGCTTTGGTGCGATCGGGGGGACTGATTGCGATCGATAACGTGCTTTGGTCGGGAAGAGTTGCCGATCCACAAGAACAAGACAATCGCACGAAATCTATACGTGCTTTTAATGAAAAGTTACATCAGGATCAAAATATTACCCTCAGTCTCGTTCCGATTGCCGATGGTTTAACTTTAGCTTTAAAGCATTAGTTTCATTCAAAATTTGCCTAATGCTAGAGACTACTTCACATTTTTTTGCCTTCATTTTATGGGTATGATGCAATGGTCTCTATATATGAAAAAAGGAACACATCATGAGCAAAAATATTGAAAACAAAGTTGTTGTTATCACTGGCGGTAGCAGTGGCATAGGTGAAGAAACTGCTCGTCATTTGGCATCTCTTGGCGCGAAAGTCGTTTTGGGCGCTCGCCGTGAAGATAAGCTAAAAACGATTACTTATGATATCAAATCCTCTGATGGCGAAGCGGACTACCTTGTTACAGATGTTACCAAAGAAAGCGACGTAAAGGCCTTAGTGCAAAAGGCAATCGACGTATTCGGCCGTATTGATGTGATGATTAACAATGCAGGTCTAATGGCTCTCGCGCCCATGTCTTCTCTGAAAGTTGAAGAGTGGGAGCGCATGATTGATATCAACATCAAGGGCGTTCTTTATGGCGTAGCAGCGGCTCTGCCCGAGTTTGAGAAGCAAAAGAGCGGTCATATCATCAATATCTCTTCTGTAGCGGGTCTTGTCGTCTTCCCATCTGCGGCTGTCTATTGCGGCACAAAGTTTGCCGTTCGTGCTATCAGTAACGGTATTCGCATGGAAGTCGGCGAGAATATTCGCACAACTTGCATCGAGCCTGGCGTGGTTGATACTGAGCTAAAACACGGATCGACGGATGAAAGTGTCACAGACTTCTTGGATGATATTTATAAGAATGCGTCCATTCCGGCGGATTCAATTGCGCGCGCAGTAGCCTATGCGATTGAGCAACCCGACAATGTTGACATCAATGAAATCGTTGTCCGGCCAACAGCTCAAGAAGTGTAGGCAATCTCTCGCGCATTGGGAGTTTAACAAGTAAAAGCCTCATTTCTTGAGGCTCTTTAGAAAAACTTCAAAGCCGTTTTTTTTGCCGCAAACCTTTGCCAATTCCTAATCCTCCAAATAGTAATAGACCTAGAATTGTAGAGGGTTCGGGAACGGATTGTTGTTCGGTCGTAATTCTTAAAGCAAAATCATTATCTGGATCGCCATTATCGCTCCAATATTGGTCTTTTGCTGCCACAAAAAGATATTGAGCTAAGTCAGGAACTTGAATACGAAAGGGGTCGCCCTCAATCAAAAAATCTTCAGCAATATCGTTATCATCAAAGCTAGACTCGATCGGTGTTGTGATAACATCATCGCCAAATTCAATTGCTCCCGACACTCGATTTAGAAACTCACTGGGACGTAAATCTGCACTCGTGCTGAATACCCCTGTCATGCCTGTAATAATATCAGGTGAATTATTGGCAGTCCGGAAAGAAAAATCACCAAGTTGCTCGAGGGTAATAAAATCCCCTCCACTAATTCCTAAACTAGTAAGATCGATCGCAACGGCATCTAAAGCTAAAGGATCGTCGGTTAGATACAGGTAGGTCGCTGCGGGATCGACCTGAATGGTAAAACTATTAGCACGAGCGGGTTTGGCGATCGCGATCGCAGAAACGAGAGAAACTGCCGCGATCGGCAGAAGGCGAGAGAATAGCGAGATCTGTCTCATGTCCGGTATCTTGCGAGAATAAAACTTGCGCTTATTATCTCTAATTTTTATTGAGTGTCTAGAGTGAAATGCTAATCTTTATCAAATCTTGATATAGAAAAAGATTGTTTAAAGGTAGAAGATAGAGAAGTGCGATCGCAACTATCTCCGCACTTCTCTGCGCTTGGTGGGGGTCATTTCCTGATTTTGCGAGGTAACGTACAAATCCCGTGCAGTCCGATCGCCCCTAAAATTGCGCTCTGAAGCGTCCAAACCCCCTCAGCAAATAAATTGATGCGATGCACATTTTGCCGTGCTTCTGCCGCAAATAAAGCCGTTAAGTCCGGGGATTCCCGGGCAACATTATCAAAATTCACATAAGCCAATTGCAGAGCATCCCAATCAATCAAAGCATAATAGCCAAATCCGAGAACGCCAGCAACACCCAGCACGAAAATGAGAAACAGAGGAATAAATCTCAACATCAAAGCAATAGTAAGAGAGCGATCGCTTTCGATTCTAGCTTAGTATTTGTGCCACTCCTCAAAGGCAATCAGCAGTTTTGGTAGTAATTGTGCTAAAAACACGGGATCGATTTAACGAAATATACGGTCTACCCGAATTACAGGAGTTGTTTTGGGGCTTCTTTTGTTGCTTATACGAGGTGTTAAATTGTACATCTTTGATAGTATCTTATCAATATTCATAGTAGTTTTCTCTAAGTTTTTTAAGATGGGCTGCTAGACCATCCAAGTCTGGAAACATTGATGAATCATGAATTCCGTAACTATTCAAAACTTTGCGAAAGCGATTTCTGAGACTATAGGGAATTGTATATTTAATCAATTTGCTTCCATATCGAAAAGGCTCGGAAGGATTGGGCTGAATTGTAAATACTCCCGACTGCGCTTTTATTCGAGAGGTATGATGAGGTGGCCAAAACACTCCGTGTCCTTCAAATTTGAGTGGATGAGGTAAATGCGTTACATCTAACGGAGGAGTTTTATAAATTAGAAAATAGACAGCACTTGACCCGTCATGCCCTTTTTTAGCTTCGTCTTCAAGATTGATTTTATCCTTGACAGCAAAATAAGCAGCTACAAGTGGATTTGTTGTCCAGTCAAGCAACCGCGTAGGTAAACCATGATGTTGTCCAAGTGCTAGCCAACCCCAATCATTATCCGGTGTTTTATCAAGATAAGCGACTGCCTGATTTTTAAATTCAATCAGTAGACGATCCTCTAAAAAATAACCAGCAGGTGAAAAATTTCCGTCTGCTGAAATTCTGCCGTATGAGGGAGTCAAATCATAGTAGCTTTTTGAAACACCTCTAAAATAATATCTTGTCTGGCTAGGCCAATCTGATACTTTATTGTGAAAATCTTCAAAAGAATCAATATTTCTAGTCTGCATATTCTACTGTTTATTCTTCGTAGGATTGTTTAATATTATAGTGCAATTTTAAGTTTTTCACAAATGCAGATAATAATTTGTGATATAAATTACATTGCCTTCTCTAATCTCCCTGAAAAAGGTGTAATTCAAAAGACAGAATAAAGAGTTTCTAGATTCGGCAGACAGTGCCTGCCCAATTTCGGAGCGTTAGCGTTGAATCAATCGACTTGGCGACAACGACTTGTGCGGCTGTATGAACATTTGCGATCGCGCCGACTAATTTTTCATAATCCATTTTTCACACCCCAAACAATTTACGGTGTTACCCGACAAGTAAGAGTAACACCGTAGATACAGGTTAGTTTAACCTCAATAACAAGAGATGGCGCGATCGCTAATCAGTCTTTTTGAACTCCTCGAGCCAGCCGCGAATTTGTTCGGCCGCAATATCCCGACCGCCCAAACCAAAGGCGATCGCGATCGCTACGGCGACACCGCCCAATAACAAGCCAAAAGCGAGATTGACGATATCACTGGCAATGCCGATTTGCCGTAGGGACATAGCTGCAACGAGGGCAATAATGGCAATTCTAGCCGCATGACCCACAATTCGCGCTTGACGGTTGCCAGAACTGGAAATCAAATTAAAGGCCAAATTCGCCAAATATAAGCCAACCGCGAAGATAATCACGGCAACCAAGACTTGACCGCCGACTTGCATCGTTCCCTGTACGAACTCCGTCAGGGCAGGGATTTGCAAGATATCCACTGCCGCTAAAGCCGCAATCAGCATAATGGCAATCAGAACCACCGTCCCGGCTAACTCGGATGGGGTACGGGTAGGAATCTGGCTTTCGGAGACTTCAGCAGTAGATTTGCCTTCCACATCCAAGGGGGTTTCCGCCTCACTCGCCAAACCCAACCACTCCAACACATTATTGAAACCAATACCCACTAATAAACTCGTCACCAACTCGGCGACATAATTTCCCCCCAGATAAGCCAAAACCAGAATCAAACTGGCAGTAAAGACTTGGGGTAAGATGCCGAGAACCTGTTCCAGCATAGCGATCGCAGGTTCGGAAATCGCCCGGATTTGCAAGGCATTCAGGGCGGAAATGGTCACGGGAATCAAGATGAAAACGTGAACCACCGTTCCCAAAATCCAAGAGAGAGAACGCTGTTCCCCTTCTCCCGTCATGCCAAAACGAGCGCCCAAGCGATCCACCCCCGAAGCCGCCAGTAAATTGGTGACGATTCGGCGCACCACTTGGGCAATCAGCCAGCCAATAAAGGCGATCGCCAGACCCACCAGAATATTGGGGATCGCTTGCAGAATTTGATTGAGTAATTCTTGTACGGGAACGAGAGTTCCATCTAATTGTAAGGTGCTAAGAATCGACGGCAGGAACAAGAGAAAGATAAACCAATACAATGTATTGCCTATCGTTTCCGCGAGAGAAAATTGGTTATTTGTTCCTTCTCCCGTGACCTGTTGGCCTAAGCGTTCGTCCAAGCGTGCCGTGCGCAAGGCTCGCACGATAATCAACTTTACGAGGGTTGCCAGCAACCAAGCCAAACTAATCAGAATGGCCGCCCCGCCAATTTGGGGTAAAAAGCTCGTGACCGACTCGAGCAAGGATTGCAAAGGCTGGGAAACCTGTTGCAATTTCAAGGCTTCTAGGGCAGCAATGACCGTGAAGAGAATGGTCAGCCAGTAGAAAGTCTCGCTAATCCACTTTTCAACGGCAGGCGTTTCCGCTCCTTCTCGCCCTCCTGCGATCCAAGCGGCAATTTTGTTGTCTATCTCAGTCCGATTCAATAATCCGAGAATCACCCCGCGAATGATTCCCGCAACGATCCAGCCGATCAGGAGAATAATAACAGCACGAACGAGGTCGAGAACGGATGTTCCCAGACTTTCCCCAATTGCAGCGAGCATGTCCGCAACCCAGTCAGGCAGGGGTGGAAGTTGTGCCAAAAATTGAGATTCCCCGATCGCCAAAGCCGTTTCTTGAATTAGTATCATTGTTTTTTGTGGCTTAAAAATCGATCTGCACGTTCACAATATCATTGTTATTGGTTATTGGTTATTAGCTTCTCTTCTTACTCCCCTCTTAGGAGGGGCTAGGGGGTGGTTTCTTACTGGCTGGGGGTGGGTTGGGTTATTCGTTGATGACGAGTGGCAATTTTGAGGCAATAACGGCATAAAACGGATCTCCAGCCCCGCCCATGCCCAACATTTGCAATAAACCGCCCAATTCGGAGCGATGGGTGACGATTTCCACCTCGCCAAAACCGGGGACGGATTGAAAATAATTCTTAACCAAATTGACGCGGCTATTTTCCGTCCCGTCGCGCCAAATTGCGATCGCTTTTTGATAAAACATCCGGTTGGAAAAACTAATAATGGCAATCCCACCCGGTTTCAAGACCCGATGAATTTCGCTGAAGACCGCCTCGGGATATTGGAGATACTGGACGGAAACGCAATTGAGAACCGCATCAAATTGATTATCTTCGAGGGGAAATTTGGGATTCTCATTGAGATTTTGCACGAAATAGCGATCGAGACGGGGATTTTTGGCCAATTCTTCCTCATTCATCCCGTGACCTTCAACGCGATTGAATTCCATCTCGTCGGGCAGGTGAGACACCCAACTGCTCATCATATCCAGAATTCGGCTCTGAGGCTGGAGGCGTTCTCGATAAAGGTTGGTTAACCGCGCTAGAAAATATTTGTCAACGTGGGTGACAAAGCGAGGAAACGTATAAAAGAATGAATCCTCAGCGCGATCGATTTTGTTGCGTTGTTCTGGATTTAGCATCGGAATCTCGTAATAAAGAGGGAAGAAGCGGCGATCGCCGCTTCTTCCCAGTCTTGCAAAATTATTTCTCGTAGAGCCAAGATTTACTATGAGACTCCCAAGAAACCAGTTCGTCCTCTCCAAACCAGAGGGCAATTTCCCGTTGAGCCGTTTCGATCGCGTCGGAACCGTGAATGAGATTGCGTCCCACGTCAATGCCATAATCGCCGCGAATCGTTCCGGGTTCGGAAGTTAAGGGGTTAGTTGCGCCAATGATTTTCCGAGCGGAAGCGACAACCCCTTCCCCTTCCCAAACCATTGCCACAACGGGGCTGGAAATAATAAATTTTACCAGTCCCGTAAAAAAAGGACGCTCCTTATGAACGTCGTAATGCTTTTCTGCCAATTCCTGAGAAACAGCAACTAACTTCATGGCTGCCAAAGTAAAGCCTTTGGTTTCAAAGCGCTTGATAATGTCGCCCACTAAGCCGCGCTGTACCCCATCGGGTTTAATCATAATGAAGGTGCGTTCCAATCTACCCTCCCGTTCGTTAACAAATCGATACAAAGGTCAGATTAGCTTAGAACGGGGACAGATTCATAATTCACGGCGGCTCAAAGTTCGCAATTTACACTAATTTCCTTGATGATGTGCCGCGAACCCTTGACAACGGGCAGTTACGTCTTAAAGGCATATCTTAAGGCCATATCTTGAGACTGGGTTTTAAAGCTATATCTTAGGTTGTATCTTAGATATAGCGCCGCATGGTGTCATAGTCGTCGAGGGAGTCCTCATCAAAGTTCTTGAGATGCTTTTGCCACTGATTCAACCAATCGGCCAATTTCTCCTTTCCCGTTTGGTGTCGCTCGACAGCCTGTTGAAATTCTTCATAAAATTGATAAAACCTTACATAGTCATCAATATCCATGCCGCTAATGTCGTATCCGCACTCATTGGCAACATTAGCAAATCCCTGACGATTTGCGGGACAAGGGGCTTTAAGTTTATTTTGAGTCGTTGGATCGTCACAGACTTTTTGAAAAAAGTCAACTACCCTTTCTCGCTGAGACATTTGGCTACGTTTATACCTAACTGAAATTAAATTTTATCGTAATGGAAGTCAATTTTGACACACACTTCCCTCAAACGGCAAGTCGCTTCAGGGCAATGCTCTCTTAAAATTTTATATATTATGCTCCTCCGACCATTCTTTAAGTTTTTCTAAAAAGCCCAACGCCGTGCGCCCAAAATCCGTGACTTGGTAAGTTACGGCAATGGGTTTCGTCGCAATCACCCGACGCTCGACCAAACCCGCTTCTTCCAATTCTCTCAATCTCTGAGCCACCATTTTCTTGCTCGCCCCTCCCAATTGCCGCGCTAAATCGTTAAAGCGCACGGGACGATCTTTGAGATGCCAGAGGATAGATCCCTTCCATTTCCCCCCTAAAAGACGCATTCCTCGTTCGATGGGACAAGGTTCGAGGCAGGGTTCGATCGCCTGCTTGCGGCCGTCGCGATCGCTTTCGATGACAGAGAGCATTTTTTTGACTAGGTTACAAAAAGTATACTGGTTGACTATAGTAACTGGAAAGCCTAAATTAAGCAATAGCGACCGCATCAATCCCAAAAAATATTATGACCGAGCAACCCGATATCCATCTCTACACGGCATCGACGATGAACGGCTGGAAACCCCTCATTTTTCTGGAGGAAGCCGGAGTCGAATACGAATTAACCCCCATCGATTTCAGTAAAAAAGAACAAAAATCCGAGTGGTATTTACAGTTAAACCCTAACGGTCGCATTCCTACCATCGTCGATCGCGGCAATAATGATTTTGTCGTTTTCGAGTCCGGGGCGATTCTCTGGTACTTAGCTGAGAAATACGGCAAGTTTTTGCCCGAGGGGGAGAAAGCGCGATCGCAGGCATTACAATGGTTGATGTTCCAGATGAGCGCGATCGGCCCGATGATGGGACAAGCGATGTATTTTCAGCGTATTGCCGAACCCCAAGGACACCGGGAAGAGTTTTCCATCAATCGCTATGTGGTGGAGTCTCGCAGGTTGCTGGAAGTGTTGGACAAGCAACTCGTGGGTAAATCCTATCTGCTGGGCGATGGGTTTACAATTGTCGATATTGCCATGTATCCTTGGGCGCGATCGTACTATTGGGCGAAGATTTCCATCGATGGCTTAAATCACTTAAAAGCCTGGTTCGATCGCATAGACGAGAGGCCTGCCACCCAACGTGCCCTCGAAATTCCCAAACCCTTTCCCGCCTTTTTCGGTAAAGGAGATGTAGCGGCATCAGAGGCAGCCAATGCCGATCGGTTTAAAAGTGATGTAAAAAAGTGAAATTTCTGCAACGACAAATCTAAAAATTGAGGTCAAAATCATGTCAAAAATTCCCCTCAAAATTGAAATTGTTTCCGATGTTGTCTGTCCTTGGTGCATTATCGGCTTTAAACGGTTGGAACTGGCTTTGAGTCGATGTAGCGATCGCATTCAAGCGGAATTACACTGGCATCCTTTCCAACTCAATCCCCATATTCCCGAAGGCGGGCAAAATTTGCGGGAACATCTCGCACAAAAGTACGGCACGACCTTAGAGCAGAGTATTGCGGCACGCAAGCGTCTGACTGAATTGGGGGCATCTTTGAGATTTACCTTCAATTATTATGACGAGATGCGAACCTACAACACGTTTAAGGCACATCAATTGTTGCATTGGGCAAAAGAACAAGGTAAACAAACAGAACTGCAAATGCAGTTATTTTCCGCTTACTTTAGCGATCGCCAAGCCATCGATCAAATCGAACCCCTCCTCGAAGCAGCAGATCGAGTGGGTTTGGATGCGATCGAGGCACGAAACATCTTAGAGACGGGATTGTATACTGATGCGATAGAACAGATGAAAAGTCAATGGATTCAACGAGGAATTCATGCCGCCCCGACCTTCATTTTTAACGAAAAAGAGATGATTTTCGGGGCGCAAAGTGTAGAAATTTTTACGGCACAACTCGAAGAATTTGCCTTAGAAACGGCTTAGGGCGATCGCGACGAGGCACGGTGCGAGTTAGCTGATCTCGCACTGTTCTTTTATTTTGTTATCGCGATCGCTAAAACGTAATTTCTCGATCTTGAAGCTCCTCAATAAATAATTTAAAACTGGGATTTTTGGTATAGTTTTTCTTCAGTTCTTTGGGTTTAGAATATTTTGCCGAAATTTCATCATAATAATCTTGATTTTTGTGAATTTTTTGCTGTAAACATTTTTCAAGTTTTTGATAACATCCTTTTATTTGTTCTGCTTTTTTGTCTTCCTTACAATGTAGAGGAAGCAACCAGCACTCAATTGAGTGAATTGCGATCGCAAAAATAAATTTATCTTTGTACTCCTCATATTGAAAATTATGGCACTCTTTGCCGATAATTTCTTGAAATTTGGCAATAACGCGATCTCGCAATGCGTCTACCGTTAAGTCTTTTTCATTTTCATAGATAGAAATTCCAAATCTTTCGGCAATATCTGTATCGATATGAATGATAATATAGCGATGAGAGCCGAGTGCTTCAATAAATTCCTGTGATTCACAATATTCAAAAACTTTATCACATCCTCCGAAAGCATCTTTATCGCGATCGGGTTGCAACGGTTGTATCAGTAAATCGGGATTTTTAAAATAACCATAGAGAATATTTTCAATAACTGCTTGATCGGTTATTCCTTCTGTAACTAAGCCAAAATCAACCATTATTTAAGAATCCAGTTTTAAATCATGAAAAGCGCATTAAAATTAGAAGTTTTTGGGGAGTCCGCCGATATAACCTCTTAAGAATGCTTCTGAAAGTCTGACAGGTTTTTGACCTGCGATCGCTTCCGGTTTAGAAACGCGCCGAACTTTAGTATAACCAAATTTATTCCGATAAACAACAAATAATCTTTGCTCATCATCATCTAAATCTAAGCCATCTAAAACAGCAGGATTATGAGTTGTGAGAATGGTCTGTTTATCGTACTTCTTGGCAAGTTCAATGAATTCTTGCAACAAACGACGGCATAATCTCGGATTGAGGGCATTATCAATGTTATCTATTGCAAAAAATTTTGATGTTTCTTCGCCAACAAAAAGCGCAAGATAAAAAAGTGTAAATAAAAACCCCTCATTTGAACTGCGCTGGTCAAAATATTTTAGATCGGGATCGAGATATTTATCAGTGATATGAATTTTTCGTTCAGTCCCAAACAAGTCTTGAGGAATTTTAAAATCTTTAAACCAACTGATTAAACGAAGTCTTTCCCTAATTTCATTAAATCTTGTTTTATCTTTTTGCATATCAAGAAATCTTAAGAATCTAAATAATCCTTCACCATGAATTCCTAAAGGTTGAATGTACCCTTCTTCTTCAAAAACTCGAAGTGACGAATTATTGGGGCAGAATACAAGAAAATATGAAAAGAAAGATAGCTTGTTAAATGTTTCAATCTCTCGTTGGTAAGTTTTGTTTAAAGAATTTAATTGTTTATTTTTTTGCTCTTTTAAATTCAAGATTTGTTCCGAGGTTTTTTGTTGAACTTGAGTTATATTATTTTCGGCCATTTTTATGCTTTTTTCAATGGTTTTTATTTGTTCTTCCAATCTTCTACATTCTTTTGAATCTTTTTGAAAGTTATTTGAATGCAATCTCAATTGTTTTTGCTTTTCTTTTTTTTGTATTTCAAGATATTCTATATCCCGTCGATAATTATTACTCATTTCTTGCCTATATTCTTCCATTTCATCTATAAGAGAACCAAGAATATCTTGACTATAATCTTTGACTTTATTGAAGTTGAATTGCCTCCATTTTGAATAGGTTTGATTATCATTTTTCAGTGTTAATGCAAGGCTATCAGCATCACTTAAAAATATTTCAACTCTAATATTTTTCGCAATATTCTCTTTATCGAAAGCCGATCGCATCAACTGAGGCTCCGTAACGCGGATGCCTCGGGAAACTAAAAACTCATTATCGAGCTTATCGCTATAAGCCGCAGAAGCCAGCGCGATCGCTTCGAGAATATTCGTCTTTCCGCAACCATTTTCCCCAATAAGAATATTGACTCGCCCCAATTCGAGATCGAGGCTTTCGATTGATTTGTAGTTTTGAATCTTGACTTCTCGGATCATTAGTAACCTTGACTGATACGGAATCTGCCTCGATCGTAACAAAGAAAGCTCCTTGCTCGCGACCCGAAATGAATTGCCAATCAGAGATCGCCCCTCAAAAAGAGTAAGATTGCAGCGTGCCATGCTTCTGAAAAGTAAGATGACCGGAAAATTCAAACAACATATTCGCCCTTTATTGGCCCGCGATCGCGACGAAGAACATCGCGCAGCTACACAACTCGAACTGCTTTTCGATCTCGTTGTCGTCATCGCCATCGCCGCGATCGCTCGCGGTTTGAGTCACCAAATTGCCGCCGGACATGACGCGATCGCGATCGTGCAGTTTTTGGCGGCCTTTTTCGCCGTTTGGTGGCCGTGGAATCTCTTTACGTGGTTTGCCTCCAGTTTTGATAATGACGACGCGGCTTATCGCATTAATGTGATGGTCATGATGTTCGGGACGATGCTCGTTGCGGCAAATATCCCGGCTTTTTTCCACGAAGGAGCGCTAACCTATGGTTTCATCGGCTATATGGTTTTGCGCATTGCCTTTGCCATTCTCTGGATGCGCGCGGGACTGGCCAATTCTCATCTACGGACAACCGCCACGCGCTATGCTCTCGGACAAATTATTTTACAGGCCGGGTGGGCGATCGTCATTTTTGCCTTTGAACCGGATAGCGTTCTGTTTTTCGTATCCTTTGCTCTGGTTGCTGCGGCAGAGCTTTTCGTCCCTTGGTATGCGGAAAAAGCCGCCAATACGCACTGGCATCGGCAGCATATTATGGAGCGCTTCGGCCTGCTCAACATTATCGTACTAGGGGAAGTTCTCCTCAGCAGCACAATCGCCCTAGAAATTACGTTTGAGGATGGGTTCAAGACTTCTCTGCTCCTGTTGTCCTTGTGCGGGACGATTTTGGCTTTTTCCATGTGGTGGCTCTACTTTTGCGAAGAAGAGCATCTGGAAAGTACAGAATTCAACCGCACATTTATCTGGAGTTACGGGCATTTTATCGTGTTTGCGGCGGGGTCTTCTGTGGGTGCGGGACTCGAGGTGGCCGTGGAAGCGATCGCGGAGGCACATGGCGCTTCCGAGGATCTCGGGGTTGCGGCGTTTGCCATTACCATTCCCATCGCGTGTTATGTGGCGGGACTGTGGTTAGTGCGCGATCGCTATGTGCTGGGGGATGTTCGGGGGGCATTTCTACTCTTTTTCGCCGTCCTCATCGCCCTGACAGGATTTTTACCCTATTCTCCCATTCCGGCGACGGTTTTATTGGTCGTTTGCCTATTGGTACGCCTGCAAATTGAAAAACGCAGCCATCCGGCAGAAGGTTAAAGGGCGATCGCCTCGACCAGATAGGCAAAGTTTTCTCGATTTCTCTGGTGTTTGTAACGGCGTAAAATCGGGATTAACGTCTCTCGCAGGGGGAGTTTTAAGAGCGATCGCAGATACAACCCCTCTTGTAAGAGGCAAGAGGGAGAGTAACCAATAACCAATCACCAACAACTAATAACTATTCGGATCTAATTCCTCCAAAATGGTAAAGCGGACGTGATTGATGGCGAGTTCTCCGATGGAAACTTTTTCCTTGGGGATGGGAGTATCGTGAATGTACAACTTTTCAAAAGGAACGCCTTTCGCCATTTCCGCGTGATACCAAGCCAAACCCATAAAAAATCGGGTCGGATAGGGGCCGCCTTCTTGAATATCGTCGGGGTTGGATTCCATAGGCAACCAACCAAAACCGGGGAAATAAAATTCCATCCAAACATGATTAAAATCCGGTTCGAGAGGGAGAGATTGTTCTAAAGGTTTGGCAGGGCATTTATAACGTCCGACGGTACGCGAGGCAATGCCATTTAACCGTGCCAAAGCCAGTAAAACGCCCAAATATTCGCCGCAAGATCCGACCCCTCTGGCTAAGGCAACATCGGGGGTATCGATATGGGGTTTAATACCATAGGAAAGGCGATCGTAAACGTAATTGCGAATGTTATACATTTTTCGCAAGACATTGGTTTCGCCGTCGATCGCATCTTTGGCCGCCCGTCGGATAATGTCTTTATCCATTGCCAAGTTATCGTTATCCACCAGATAGCGATCGCGATATTCTTCTGGTATTTCCGGCACGCTTTCCCCATCTTTAGGGCCGAATTGATATTTGATCCCCCACACCTCTAATATTGCTTTCCAGCCAAAAATATAGCGTTGGTCTGAGGTTAATTTCTCGAATTTAAAAACAGCGATGCGCTGACCGTCAAAGATCCGTTCTTCAAAGGGCAAACCAATGGGTTCGACTTGGCGGACTTTTTGGCGTTGGGTTTCGGCAGGGAGAGCGATGCGCCATTCTAAATCTTGCAGTTCGATGGGGTCGAGGGGCGATAATTCTTCGGTGTAGGACATCTCCACTAAATAGCCATTGGAACGGGCAAATTTTTCCTCGGCATTGTAATGAAAATAGAGGGGATGAATAAAGGTGCGATCGCGATACTGCAATTCGTGATTGGGGTGGGCGTTGGGATTATCCCGGATGTAGGGTTCGTCATGGGCATAAGCAACGTAAAGGCCTTTTTTTTCTGTGGTTTCCTCGGGATGAAATGCTAAGCCCGTGGGATTTTCAAACGGGGTTAAAACACTAAATTTTAACTCTCCCGTGGCGCGATCGAGACAGTAAACAGTTTGCTCGAGATCGTCGCATAACCATAATTCCTCGCCTTTAACGGTGATATTTTCGACACCGATTCCGGGAAGATATAAACGGGTAATTTCTCGCCGGGTTTCCCGAGAGAAAATAAAGATGCAGCCATCGCGCTGAGAGGTCACATAAATCGTTGAATCTAAGACAGCAATGCCATTAGCGGGATAATAAAGACTAAGAAAGCGATGGGGATGAAGTTCTTCATTTAAAGAACAAAAATAAACATCTTCATTGCGCGTAAACCAAAGAGTATCTCCCGCGATCGCCAATCCTGTTGCACCGACGAAATCTTGCCAACAATGATGGTTTAGAATGGTAGTATCGTCCGTGGCAGGATCGACCTGTAAAAGGTAGCCATTAGTGGCATCTAAGGCATAGAGTAAATCTCCTTGGAAGGCAATGCCGCGAATGGACGCTGCCGCGATTGGACGAATCGTTCTGGACTTTTTTGCCAGATGAGGTAAAACAGAGATAGGCGAATCTGGAATCATTGGCGATTTCGGTGAAGGTCAAAGAGTCACAATTGGGTTGGCTATGATGTCTCGCGATCGAATAGGCTCAGTCAGATTGTTTCAGTCAAATAGTTTCAGTCAGATTGTCTCAGATCGATTAACTTAACAGCATCCAGACCGATTTCAATGCTCGGGGTGAACTTTTAAGGGTTTTAATTTGTAAGAGTGAAACTCTAGGTCTGGAGAGCGCATCTACAACAAGGAGCGAGACTATCTTATCTCATCTCATCAATTTTTCGGGGTGTTACAAACAAATACTGAATTATCTTTACGGTTACTGGGCAGGCAAATTATGCGTTTCTTGAAATCTCGTCTTTTATCATCTCTGGGTTTGGCCGCCGGCACGGCTTTGTTAACCGGATTTTCCGGTGCGTTTGCGACTTCTGGGGTCTTGGCTCAAAGCATCCCCAGCCAATGGAATAATGCCAATTTTACCCCTCCTGCTGGCTTGGGCGCTCCCGATCGCCGTGCGGCTGGGGGAACTCGCAATGGTGGCGGCTTGGAATTAGCGGCTTTGGTTCCGATGTCTAATTTTGGCGTGACGGTGGCGGATAATACATCGATTTTTGTTTATTTGCCCGGGGCGAAAGATGCCAGTCAAATGCGGGATTTACAATTTGAATTGCTCGATGAAAGCGATCGCGTGGTTTACAGCGCCGATTATCAAGTTTCTGGAAACGAAGGCATTCTCAGTCTTACCATTCCCGAAACTAACGAGGAAGGGGAAGCACTTCTCGTTGAAGGACAAAATTATTATTGGGCTGTCACCATGTACGACGAAACCGACGAAACCTTGGTTTTAGAAAGTTGGATTCGCCGAGTTCCCGTTTCTGAAGAACTGACCGCAAAATTGTCCGGTAAGTCGGCTCGCGAGCAAGCACAGATCTTAGCTGAGAAGTCCATCTGGTATGGGGCGCTCAATCAATTGGCCGCGGCCTACCAAGAAAATCCCCAAGATGCAGCGATCGCCCAAGACTGGCAAAACTTGCTCAATGCTGCGGGCTTGGGCAGTTTTGGACGACTTTCTGCCAGTGCGTTTCTCGTTCCCGAAACCGTGACTTCTAACGTGTTTTAATAAAACGTACTTTAGTGAATGTGTTTTAATGGACGTGTTTTAATTTCACTCCGGGAGAAGGCAAGGAGGGGCAATTAACAGCCCCTCCTATTTTTTAATTCGATTGAGGGCGATCGCTCTGAATTTCCAGACTCCGCAGGCGATTTAAGGCGGCTGCAAGTTCAAAGCGCCGGAATTTTGCGAAATCACCTTGGAGATATTGGGTCAGGATATCGAGTCCTTGACTGTCGATATCTCGTGCAATTTCATCGAGGATGGTGGCAAGCGATCGCCGATCGTCAACATACTTTGTTTTCGCATAAATCAGCGCCTCCGCGATCGCTCGCAATTGTCCCGCATTCACAATTTGTTCCACGGCAGCGAGATCGATCTCTTCTGTCCCAAAGGCAACTTCATCCACATCGCGCACTTTCACTTTAACTGCGCGATCGCCCCGACTCGGATCGATACTGCGTGCGAGAGGGACGCGAGAGGTAATAGAACCGAAATTATCTCCCCCTTCTTTTTGACGGGCTGTGGCGCATTCTAAGGCGATTTCCTTGGCTTTTTCCGTTACATTGGCAGGCTGATAATTTTCCATCGCGATAACCGTATCGGCAACATCGAAATAATCCCCGCTTCCGCCCATCACTAAAATTGTAGAAACGCCATAATCTTCATACAATTGGCGAATTTTATCGATAAATGGGGTGATGGGTTCTTTCTCTTTCCCGATCAATTGCTGCATTCGGCGATCGCGGATCATAAAATTAGTCGCGGCGGTATCTTCATCGACCAATAACACGTTTGAGCCTGCTTCTAATGCTTCGATAATATTGGCCGCTTGGGAGGTGCTACCACTGGCATTGGAAGTGGAAAAATTGCGAGTCGAACGACCTTGGGGCAATCGGTTGATAAAGGGAGAAATATCGACTCCCGATATACTGCGCCCGTCTTCCGCGCGAATTTTTACTGATGTGGGATCGCTGACGACGAATTCCCGACCATCCCCCGAAATGCGATTGTAAACCCCCAGCGCGATCGCTTTTAACAAGGTCGACTTACCGTGATACCCTCCCCCCACAATTAAAGTTATTCCTTTGGAAATTCCCATCCCCTTAACTTTGCCCAAATTGGGACAAGTTAACTCAATTTCTAAAGAGGGGGGAGATTGAAAAGCGATCGCATTCTTTAACAAAGGTCGTTCGTCTGCGCCGCTCCGTCGGGGTAAAATCGCACCATTGGCAACAAATGCCACGAGATTATTTTCCGAGAGTTGCGATCGCAACGCATCGGTATCTTCTACCGTTTCCACCCACTTGAGAATTTCTTTTGGGTTGAGTACGTCGTAAATGAGGGCGCGATCGACTAATTCCGGGATATCGTCGCAGAGCAATTCCGCCGCTTGACGGCCTAAAATCCTCCGCCCTCTTGCGGGAAGTCCCACCACAAAGCGAATTTCAATTTCTGCTTGACTGACCCAAGCGGCGGTTCTTTCTAACACTTCTTGCCCGAGGGACGTTACGCCAATGAGACCGCTTTTTCCCGTGCCGCGATGAGAACTTAAATCCTTAGCAACGCGATCGAATTGGCGAATTAAGTAATCTTCTAGGGCAACTTTCCGACTGGCAGAATTGTAGAGTTTGAGAGGGAATCCTGCGACGGATTGAGGCACTTTTACCCGCAACTGACTCGGGGCGGCAAAGGGATCGCCTTGGACGCGATCGACGATCAAAGTAAAGTCGGCAAATTTATACTTTCCCTTAATATCTTTGTAGGCTTTATAACTCGCGCCGTCGAGTTTGAGTAGGGTGGATTTTAGAGCATTCATGGGAGTTCTGGGAGCGTCTTGATTCTTAGACACCCATAAGCCAATGATCGACTGCGATGTTGCGCGGGGAGTCTGGAGGCCAGCCATGCCTTAGAACAGGGACTTAGAGGGGATTCTTACCACTTACCCTGTCTTTTCAAAGCAAAATAAGCGTCTAACACCTGCGCCACCATCGGAGCCGCGACCTTACCGCCACCGCCGCCAGAGTGTTCCGCAAACGCCACTACGACAATTTCCGGCTTGTCAAAGGGCGCATAACCGCCAAACCAAGCGTGAGCTTTACCCGGAGGCGCTTCCGCCGTGCCGCTCTTACCCGCAGGGGTGGGGATGCTGCCGCGATTGACGGCTCCCCCCGTTCCTGCCGTTACCACCGCCCGCAAGCCGTTGCGGAGAACGGTAATGGTAGACTCTTTGAGTTCGAGGGATTCGCGCCACTCTTGCTCGCTTTCCTTGTTTTTCAATAAATGGGGTTTGACGCGATCGCCGCCATTGGCAGGCACGGCAAACATCACCGCCACTTGTAAGGGGGTCGCGAGGGTAAACCCCTGACCGATGGACATATTCACCGTATCTCCCGCCGTCCATTCCCAGTTAAAACGTTCTCGCTTCCATTTATCATCCGCAATCAATCCGGGGGCTTCCGAGGCAATTTCAATCCCCGTTTTCTCCCCAAAACCAAACCGCCGCGCCCAATCAATTAATACTTCTCCGCCAACCCCGCGGCCGATTTGTCCGTGGAAGGTATTGCTACTCCATGCCATTGCCCGCACGTAACCCATCGGACCGAATCCGGCGCGATTCCATTCCCCAAATGCCGTCCCCCCGACTCGTAAATAAGCAAAGGTGGGTAAGACAGTATTGGGAGGATATTTTTCCGACTCCATTCCGGCTGCTGCTGTCACGACCTTAAACGTGGAAGCAGGCGGAAAACCTCGTAAAGCGCGGTTAACGAAAGGATTGCCCTGTCCCTGTAACTGTTTCCACTGTTCCGGGGTAATTCGTTTGGAGAAAATATTGGGATCGAACGTGGGATAGCTGACCATCGCCAACACCGCGCCATTATTGGGATCGATCGCGACGACCGCCCCTTTACGACGACCCAAAGCACTTTCTGCTGCCTTCTGTAAATTAAGATCGAGGGTGAGGGTCACATCTTTACCGGCTTTGGCTTGTTTCTCGCCTAAAATCTGAACGACCTTCCCTTCACCGTCTACTTCTACTTGCTGACCGCCCCATTCACCCCGTAGCATTTCTTCAAATCCTTCTTCTACCCCCATTTTGCCGACGATATCCCCGAGGCGATAGCCGTCTTTGCGCCGTTTTTCCAGTTCTTCGGCGTTCAGTTCCCCGGTATATCCTAAAATGTGAGAAGCGCTGGCCTTGTTGGGATAATTCCGAACGTGTTCAATATCCACATCCACTCCATTCAATTCAAAACTATATTCTTGAATGGCGGTGATTTGTTGGGGGGTTAAATCTCGGGCGATCCGCACGCGAGTGGGAGAATTGTAACCCGCCGCTTCTACGGGTTGGCGAATTTCCTCGGGGGGAATGTTGAGAATTTGCGACAATCTCTGAACGCTACCGTCCCAAGTCTCGTACTTTTGCGCCAACGGCCAGACATAAGCCGTATGGGAAAGACGACTGCTGGCGAGGATTCTTCCTCGGCGATCGAAAATCGTCCCGCGTACGGGTTGTCTGGGGACGATACGAATGCGATTGTTTTCTGCTAATTCTTTGTTGCGCTGACCTTCTACCAATTGCAGAAAGGCAAGACGAGAGCCAATACCGCCGAGGAGAAATAGGCTGATAATTAACATGACGACAACGGATTGGTATTGACCGCCAACCGTTCTCGGAGTTTGTTTTCGCCCGACTGTGGAAGATGTCTTTAGGGTCGTTGTGGGATGGCCGACTCGCATCATGGGTTATCGCTGTTTAATCGATTCGCTAAATAGTATCCTGCCAAGGAGAAGCAGGTGTTAGCAACTGCTACACTCTATTATCTTTGGGTTTCGAGATTTCCCCGAGGAAAGTTTACCAACAATTGTACTTTGCAATTCCTTTGGGAGCTACTCAAACTCGAAGAAATTCTTTCCTCGGAACAAATGTTTTCCTCGCAATTGACGAGAAGAGAATTTTTTCCGGGCGAGAATGCTCGATTCTATCCCGCTCTGAGAAAGATATTTTCTCTTTTCTGGGAGAGAAGTGCCGTTTCCGCAAGATTTTGAGCCTCCCTTCGCTTTCGCGATCCGCCGAAGTCCTTCGCGATTCATTGAAAAACGGGAACGCCTACAAATCCTTGAATTTCCCGGGCAATGCTTTCCGGCCAGCCGGAAATAAGATTGCCATCGCCGTTTTTCATCACCCGCAATTTTGCTCTGGCGATCGCCTTGGCATAAATTTTACTTTGGGCGAGATTGATGGGGAGATCGCTTCCTCCCTGCAAAATTAGGGTCGGCTTGTGAAATTCGGCAAGTTTTTGGTTGAGAAACTCTGGCTGAATTTCGGCGTAGGGACGCTCGAAAAGTAATTGACAGGTGGCGGGATGTTCTCTTAATCGGGTTCGAGAGAGGGAGGTTTCGTCAATTTTTTGCCGCATTTTCAATAATCCCGCGAGGGGCGCGATCGCACCCAGCAACCGGAAAAAGAGGGGATTGCGATTGACGAGTAATTTTTCCAAATCCCAACGCCGTTCCCATCCTTCCACCTCTATGCCTTCAGGAGCGACTAAAACAAGCCCCTGCAAGCGTTCTCCGTATTTTGCCGCATAACCGGCTGCCACCCAACCCCCTAGAGAATGACCGACCAGATAGGGACGTTCTTCTAAGCGCAAGGCTTCAATATACTCGGCGAGGCATTCAACTTGTAGCGCAATAGATTGCTCGGGGCTGTCGGGTTGAGACTCCCCAAACCCCAATAAATCCGGCGCAAAACAGTGATAGCGTTCTGCAAGGCGATCGATAACCTCCAACCACTGACTGCCATCGGCATAAGCACCGTGCAAGAAAATAATAGGAGTGTCCCGACCGACTTCTCGCCAGAAAACTTGTCCTTGAGAGAGTTGAATGCGAGAAATTCGTAAGGGCGATTGCATTGAATCAAAAATTACGGCTAAATTTGACTACTGATTTGGGCAGGCAAAAATGTTTTGCCTCATGATTACACAATTTTTCTCCCAAATGAACGCGAAAATTTCGGGATAAAAATTTTACACCCTGCTAGACTTTTCTTCGAGAGCGAGAAACGGAGAAAACTGCTCCCGATACTTCTGATACTTCCGATGCTCCTTTCAGGGCTTCTTCACCCAATACAACTGTCCCTGATGCAACTGTAAAATCGGGCGTTCGGAGAGGGCGGCCCACTGGCGATCGTGAGTAGTAACGATAATGGTTGCTCCGTAGGTGTTGAGATTTTGCAAGGTTCGTAAAATTTGCCCGGCATTCTCCACATCTAAATTTCCCGTCGGTTCGTCGGCCAGTAAAAGGGGAGGCGTTCCCACGATCGCCCGGGCGATGCTGACCCGTTGTTGTTCTCCCCCCGAGAGGCGAGCGGGGAAACAATCGGCCTTATGGGAGAGTCCTACCATTTTTAAAGTGGGCAGCAACCGCCGTTCGATGTCTCGCTGTCGCTTTCCTTGCGCTTGGAGAACAAAGGCAATATTTTCGGCAACGGTGCGGTTGGGAATGAGCTTGTAATCTTGAAAAACCACGCCAACTCGCCGCCGAAATTTAGCCAAGCGATCGCCTTTGAGGGAATCGACATCAAAGCCATTCACATAAACCCGTCCGGCTGTGGGCAGTTCTTCTCCGTATAGTAATTTCAGGAGGGTCGATTTTCCTGCTCCCGATGTCCCTGTAATAAAAATAAAATCTCCCCGCTTCAAATTCAAATTCACGTCTTGCAAGCAAGCGGTGCCATCGTCGTAAACTTTGGAAACATCTTGCAAGCGAACCATGATTTCTGGGGGTAAGGTCTTGCGCTGGAAGGTTGTCTGACGTTTAAGGGTTTCTTGGGTAGATACTTTTAACATTGCGAATTGAGATTCGTTCAACCGACGATCGCTCGCCAAGCAAAATGGGGGAGGACTAACATTCGCCGCCAGCGCCAAGGTTCTTGATAGAGGCGATAAAACCACTCTAAGTTGTTTTCTCGCAACCATAAGGGCGCTCGCGACTTGACCCCCGCCCAGATATCAAAACTGCCCCCCACCCCGATCCAAATCGCTTGGGGACAAAGATGGCGATTTTCGGCAATCCAATACTCTTGCCTCGGCACGCCCAAACCGACGAAAATCAATTTAGGCTGGGTTTCTTGTAATTGGGTTTGCCAATTCGCCCGTTCTTCGTCCGAGAGATAGCCGTGAGCCGTTGCGATCGAGAGAGCGGGAAAGCGATCGCGCCAAGCGAAGGCGGCTTGTTCTGCAATTCCGGGAGCGCCGCCGTAGAAGGCAATGGGATAATTTTCCCCTTCTTTTCCGGCAATTTCCAACAAAGAAGCCGCCAGTTCGATCCCCGGACAGCGACGCTGCAATCGTCGGCGCAAGCGCAGGTAAAAGACAACCCCCGCCCCATCGGGAATCACCAAGTCGGCTTGGGAGATCGCCTCAGCCAGTTGGGGGTTGCCTTCTGCTTGCATGGCCATTTCTGCATTCAGGGTCACCACGTGAGTGCCGCAGTTTTGCAATAATCGCGATCGCAGCCAATGGGCATAATTCTCACATAAATGTACGGGCAATTGCAATACAGAAAATTGTTCGAGATTCTCCATGCTATCCTCACATCATTGAACCGCTTGTTCGTCGTTGATTATACTCTCTTCTTTCCCATCCCGACCCGGACAATCGGGGGAATTTGTGCCTATTTGAGGGTTAGATATTGAGAAACTGAGTAGAGGGAATGCTGTTTGACAAAATGTTTTTTGTAGAGAAGCTGCCATGCTGTGGCTGAAAAAGCCCCTTGCCAAAAAATTTGGGAAGCATTCAAATAATCTCGTTGTTTGAGGGCAACCAAACTCCAATGCAGTTTCAAGTAGGATTCAATATGCTTAAATTTGGGAGTTTGATGGCGATATTTAGGATGAATGAGAGAGTAAATTTTCTGCTTGATTAAAATATGGGTGTTGAGGCGCTTAGAGACTGAAAATTTTTGGTTGTAGCCCCCCTCCCAAAGTGTACGATAAGCCAAACAGCGATTCACAAAAATAGCATCTCCAAAACGAGCGATTTTAATCCACGAATCAATGTCGTCAAAATTGGCATCAAAATCGGAATCCCAACCCCCCGATTGCTCGAAGGCATCGCGACGAAAAGCAACTTGTACCGGGGTACCGAAGGGGACTTCTTCGACGAGCATACCGCGATGAATATCTTCTTGAGGTAGGTAACAAAAAATTCCTTGGCCGACGGGGAGGGTGCGTCCGAGTTCTTCCTCGTTGGCATTGACTTGGATCGTCTGACAGGAACAAATCACGGCTTGAGGACGCAAGGCGATCGCCTCTTGCACGATTTCCAAACATTGGCGATCGAGATAGTCATCATCGTCCAACGTCTTGATCCAATCCCCTGTTGCGCGAGTGACTCCAATGTTAATACTCTGAGAATGACCGCGATTGACCTCATTGCGATGATAGATAATTTGACCCTCGGGCAGAGTAGGACAAAGGGTTTCCAGATAATTTTGCGTTCCATCGTTGGAACAATCGTCAACTACGACAATTTCGCAGGGAATTGTTTGAGAAAGAGCGCTCTGAATCGCTCTTTGGAGAAGGGCAAGGCGGTTATAAGTCGTAATGACAATACTGAATTTCATTGCTCGAAGGAAGGTAAGGTTGAGCAGAACGGGCAGATTGGCAATGTGGTACTGTATAACAGTCTATCGTTCAAAATTAAAAAGTCTTTCTTCCAATTCGCAACGGGGAAATACTAACATGGAGTCAGAGCCTCAACATTCCATGATGGACGGGATAAAACAATCTAGGGCATCCCAGAAATCGCGATCGCTCCCAATTCGGTAATGTTTGTGTTAGAAATTCCGGAAGAGGCGACAAGTTCTCGGAATTCATTGCATTAGGAATTCAAGATGGGTGTATTAAAAATTGCCGGGAAATCTCGCATCGGATTTCATTATTTTTCCAAGCCAATATGGAAACTAAACTATCAATGCTATCTCGATTGGCAAAACAGGTACAGACCTCTTTTCCCGATTTGACTGGCGTTAAAGTAATTACTATCTCTGTTTCAATGGTCGCGATCGGGATGTTGGGACTGCGACACCTCGGTGTTTTTGAAGGCATGGATCTATCCCTGCTCGATCGCATGATACGCTGGAGCGACAGAAATGAAGGCGATCCCCGTTTGGCTTTCGTGATGATTACGGAAGAAGATTTGCGAACGCTCCAGAAATGGCCGATTAGCGATCGCCAACTCGCTCGCGTCCTCGAGCGCTTGCAATCCTTTGAACCCAGGGCGATCGGTTTGGACATTTACCGCGAATTTCCCGTCGAACCCGGTCACGCGGAGTTAGTGGAGCAACTCAAAAAGCTCAATCTCATTACTATTCGCAGTATTGATGCCCTCGCCGGAACGCCGCCCCCTCCCGCTTCGCCTCAAGACCAGCACGGTTTTAATGATATCGCGATCGATCCCGATAGCGTGGCCCGACGCAATCTCATGTTTGCCCAATCGAAGGATAGCGGCACTTTATTTTCCTTTTCTCTGCGCTTATCTCTCCTCTATCTTGCCGATCTGGGGATTCTGCCCCAAGCTAGCGAAGCCGATCCCGCATCCATGCAGCTTGGAGATGCAGTTTTCCACCGTCTTGAGGAGAATTCGGGGGCTTATCGGCAAGTGGATGCGGCAGGATATCAGGTTTTTTTGCGATATCGCACCTCCCGGGGGTTGGCTCGGGAAATGACCCTAACCGACGTTCTTTCGGGTGAAATCGAAGAAGATTGGATCAAAGATAAAATTGTTTTAATTGGTAGCAGCGCTCCCAGTTTACAAGATCGAATGTTAACTCCTTACAGCCCGATTTTATCGGGAGATGGCAAAATGCCCGGGGTCGTCGTTCACGGTCAGATGGTGAGCCAGCTTCTGGATGCAGCGACGGGAGAGCGTCCGTTGATCTGGTTTTGGCCAGAATGGGCGGAAATTCTCTGGCTCTGCGGTTGGAGTTTGTGCGGGGGGTTAATTGGCTGGCGATTTCGCCATCCCCTCTCTCTGAGTATTGCCGTGGGTTTGGGGGTGGGCACTCTAGGAGGTAGTTGTTTTGGCCTCTTTAATGCTTCGGGTTGGATTCCTTTGGCTGCTCCAGCGTGGGGGTTTGCAATTTCCGTTACGGTGGTCGTGACTTATCAATCCTATGAGGATCACCGACGACAGCAAATTGTAATGAAGTTATTGGGACAGAATACTTCTCCGGAAATTGCCGAGGCGTTGTGGCGGGGTCGGGAGAATCTCCTCAAGGCGGGTAAGTTACCGGGGGTAAAGTTAACGGCGACGCTATTGTTTTTGGATATTAAGGGCTTCAGTACGGTTTCGGAAAAGATGCCCCCCGAGGATTTATTGGACTGGTTAAATGAGATTTTGGGTGCGATTACCCAAGAGGTTCTCTCGCGGGAAGGGATCGTGAACAAGTTTACAGGGGACGGGGTGATGGCAGTTTTTGGGGTGCCCATGTCCCGGTTATTGAAGGCAGAGGTCGAACTCGATGCCCAACATTCGGTGGAATGTGCGATGGCGATCGCCTATCGCCTCGATGAAATTAATCAAATGTGTCGCGATCGCAACTTACCGACGATTCAAATGCGAATTGGCATTTTTACGGGCCCTGTGGTGGTGGGGTCGTTAGGCGGTAAGGATCGTTTGGAATATGGGGTATTGGGGGATACGGTGAATACGGCGGCTCGTCTCGAAGCCTGCGAGAAGCACCGCCAACCCACAGATTGTCGCATTCTCATTGCGAAGGAGACGCTCGTTCACCTACAAGATGTTTATGAGGTGGAATCTTGGGGACCAATTTTGCTCAAGGGGAAGGAACAACTGGTAGATGTTTATCGGGTGGTTGGGTTACAACGCTAGTTCGCAGCAATTTTCGAGTATTGGCAATATAGCATTACACTTTTTTGTTAGGACATTTCTTCTCTCTGTGTCTCTCTGCGTCTCTGTGGTTCAAACTCTTCATGTCCTAATGTATTTGCGTAGTGCTATGTCAAGACTATTGCATTTTCACGATCGCGGCTTTGGTCGGGCGATCGGGAGATTCGGATTTGAGCAGGACAAAAACGCGATCGGATTTGATTTTGTTGTGACGGACGGTCTGAAAAACGTTGTGGAGGGCGTGGAGTTCGAGGAGATCGAGATTTGCGGTAATTAAGGCATCCTCTTGGTTGGTTTCGCGCTCGATGGCAGATTGGGAAATTTCGACGATCGCGCCAGGGGTAAATTGAAGGTTTAACATTATTCTTGGGGATTGATTGGCTTTCTTGGACTTTGCTATTTTTAAAATAACTTGGTTTTGTCTGTCAGTAAATATAGAGAAGTTGATAAAAACTCATATGTTTTTCATATATTTTTTCTCTGCAATCGTATTAGTTTTATTACTTTTTGTGGATATCTCAAAGGGTTACGATCCATGTTTGGTGATATTCTGGGCAAAGTTGAATGCGATCGCGCTGTTAATGTCAGGGAATGGGCTGCAATTTATTTCCTAATAGCGATCGCAATTAGTTTGTGTATTCCAACAAGTAATAAACCGATCTCGATTGCAAGAAAATGGAGATCGCGATCGCTTTAATTTCGATCTATTTCCTAGGGCGATCGCGGTTGGTGGGTTCGATAAGTTTGCGTGTTTATAAATCTTTGATAAGAATCTGAAGTTTTGGGGGGGTGGTCTCCCCCCAGTCCCCCCCCACTGTGGGCGCAAGCGCCGCCCCCAGACCCCCCGCGCACTGTCGCCACTGTGCGATCGCTAAATTTAAGAGCAGTGAAATCTCGGAAATGTCTTGAGGTTATTGGGTTTTGGGGAATTGTGGTGGAGGGGCGATCGCTTTTTTGGGCGATCGGGAACTATTTTTCCAGCTATATCTTAAAAAAAGATATACAATCAAAGCATCTCACCCTCCCCAATTAGTATGAATAAAAAAGTGTCTCCTCTACCTAACAAAAGTAGAGGTAGTTCAAAACCTAACATTAATGAAAAATTGTCAGAAATCCCCAAAACAACCCCAAGGGAACAAAAAGTCCTCTTCGCCATTGGGGAACGCACGGCCTACGGCCTTGAAATCAAAGAAACCATCGAAAAATGCACCAACGGGAGAACCAAACTCACCATCGGAGCATTGTATCCGCTTCTCCATTCGCTCGAGAAAAAAGGTTTGGTGGTTTCAAATTGGGGCGATGAGTCAACCTGTGGAGCCAGACGGCGTTACTACAATATCACCGACCTCGGCAGAGACACCATTACCGACATCCTCGCCACCCAACAGCGATTATTGCAAGGTTATTAAGCAATGCGATCGCACATGGATCGCCCGCAAACTCTCCCATCCCGTGGCATATTTATTAATGCCATCAACGGAAGCCGAGGAGTGGATCGCAGAAATTGATACGGCGAGGGATCGAGTAATTGAGGCTCTCGATCTTGAAAAAAAGTGGCAAATCTCCCTCTATGACTTGTTTTGGTGTGTTGATATGGTTTACCATCAAGCGATCGAACGAATCCGATTGTTAGTCAGCGACGATTAGCCCATACATAAAATCATTATTTCTGCTGCTCTTCCAAGCGGCAGTTTTTGTCTGTTATAGCACTACGCATTAAGGTTAGGATATTCATAATGCCTGCAACCCACGTACAACTCCCTGTTCCCTTGCGCGTAGCGCTATAATTGATTTATGGGTGTCTAAAAATCAATTGTCTTGAAAATTGATTCTCTTCTGAAAATGAAACAGCCTTACTTTTCCAACGGGGAGGAGAATTACCCGCCAATTTGAGACATTGTTCTTGTATAGGTTTCTCCTGTTGTTCCGGAGTCGCGCTCTTTGAAGTTAATTTCGGATTTTAATGCTAATAAATCCCGCACTCGTTCCCTTAATTCATAGGTGGGAATACCATCTCGCAAACTCGTTTTTAAGTCGATTTGTCCAGTTTCGTTGAGCAAGCAGGGACGCAAACAACCATCGGCAGAGAGGCGCACCCGATTGCAGCGATCGCAGAAGCATTCGGACATCTGTGAGATAAATCCTAGAGTGCCGTTTGCGCCGGGAATTTTAAACACGTCGGCGGGTCCGTTGCCTTTTACGGCTGCGGCTTCTAAGCCCCATTTGTCGCGAATGATTTGCCGCAGTTCTTCCGAAGGAATCCAAGCGCGATCGCCGAACAAATTGGGGTTGCCAATGGGCATAAATTCAATAAACCGCACGTGCCAATGGCGATCGCGGGTTAAAGCGGCCAGATCCGATACTTCGCGATCGTTCAATCCCGGAATGACGACGACGTTTATTTTTAAGGGGTCAAACCCGACTCTGTAAGCGGTCTGTATGCCGTCCCACGTTTGCTGCCAGCGACTTTTACCCCGGTTGCCGATAATTTTGTCAAACGTATCGCGATCGAGGGAATCCAGACTAATATTGATGCGTCGCAGTCCCGCATTGTATAAATCTTGCGCCATTTTCCCCAAATAGAAAGCATTGGTGGTGAGGGCGAGATCTTCGGTTTCCGGAAGTGCGGCAATATCTCGCACTAGATCCGTAATTTCCGGACGCAGGAGGGGTTCTCCTCCCGTGAGACGAAATTTGTTAAACCCGAGGGGGATGAATACTTCTCGTAGCAACAGGAGGATTTCGGCACGAGTCAACCATTCCTGACGTAACAGGTATTTGAGTTCTGTTCCTTCTGGCATGCAGTACTGACAGCGAAAGTTACAGCGATCGATCAGACTGATGCGAAGATAGTCGATTGGGTTCATGCGGGTTCTTGTTCTCTGGTCGCTTATTGAGTTTAACAACTTTTGTGTTGTTAATGCGATCGCGAGATTATTCCCGATATACCCGATCGCCACAACTACTTTATTGCTTTGGGTCACTTGCGATCGAGGCTGTGAAATGGAGGTATGGGATAATTGGGCTATAGTGAAAAGGAGACTCAGAAACTTGCCCACAACCGAACAGGCTTTTCGTTGTTTTCAGCTTTGCCAGCAACTGACCGATCGCTATCTTTCCATCGATATGCTGCGTTTGGACGAGAGAACTGGCAAATGTGTCATCATTGCGGGTCTGGAAATCTTAATTGAAGTTTATCCTAATGGCAATTGGAGATTTATAGATGAAAGCTGAATTTCAAACAATGACTCTACGGGAACTCAAACAATACGTCTTAGAACATCGCAACGATCGCTCGGCATTTCAAGCACTAATGGAACGAATCGATGCACAAGTACCGGAAAATATTTATAGTGAAGTCGATCCAACCCAATTGAGTCAGTTAATCGAACAACGAGAGCGCAAGAGATCGGCTAATTAAACATGCGATCGCCCTTTAATGGCTGTGATGATAAGCACCCATTTCGGGTTGAAAAGGAGCGATTTCTTCCTCTATTTTTAAACCCGGATTCAGTTGTTCTAAAAGCGATCGCAGAACCGGATCGGGGGAAAAACGTAAAAAAGTTTCCCGCACTTCTAAAGCCACATGACGATTACCCAAATGATAAGCCGCTTTGAGCAATGTTAGGGGAGTATTTGCCCTCACCGTCAAAACGGGTTCGGGTTTGGCAATAATGCGGGCGATTTCCCCCGTTTCTGCCTGCAAGAAGTCGCCATCTTGGAGGATCGTCCCCCGTGGTAAACGCAGGATAAATACGCATCCATCAACCGTTTCAAAACGATGGCGACTGCGGGTTCTTTCTTCAGCATTAAGCGGAAGAGGTAAAGAATGCTCGGGGGCGATCGCTGGGCGATCGAGACGATGGGTTAAAGTCAACATTGAAAATTGCCGATCGCATTACCGATCGCCCTATTGCAACTCTCTCATTGCGCTTTGAATGCGTCTTTCGAGATTGACATCGCCCCCTTGAATTTGAGAAGTAATTTGGTTGAAACGCTCAATGGAAAGCCCGCTATCTTGGACGATTTGGCGAGATTGATTGCAATAACTCACGGCAATTTGTCGGGCATTACCCGGAAGCCCGCTAAAGGTATTTCCAGAATTACAGGCAATATTGGGAGGTGGGTTAGGAGCCGCAATTTTTTTGATCTCATCATATGCTGATTGCCGGCTGGGTTCCATGTCCAAAATTGCTCTGGCATAGTTTTGCACTTCGTCATCGCTCACATTTTGAGCGCGGGCGACGGTATCGAATAAACGAGGAGCGGGACGAGTCAAATCTGGCACGATACCCCAACCGATCGCCGCGATCGCCAAACCTGCAACCGCGAGGGAACGAACAATCGGTCTGCCAATATTTTGAGAAACTTTTGCAATCGTTAACATAAGCACAGGAAAATCAAACAGGTTATGAATGAGAGGGAGCTTTCTTCAGTCTAAGAATTATTTTACGCAAGATAAGTTCCTCGGGAGCAATTCGCGATCGCTTCAGGAAAGGCCCTGTATCTGCTCGTAACGGTTGAAAAATTGCTGGGTAATGCCGCGAGTAATGAGCAAAACGGCAACGATTTCCGCAAAGGCCAGCATAAACATGATTGTAATTTGGTAAAAGGCAGCATCAATGGGGTCGATGCCGCTTAAAACCTGTCCGGTGAGAGCGCCGGGTAATGTCACCAAACCCACTACCATCATGCGGTTGACGAGGGGTATGAGACCCGCTCTAATCGCATCCTTTCGATAGGATACCACTGCTTGTTGGGAAGTTGCCCCCAAACTGAGATGGGTTTCAATTTCGAGGGTGCTGCGCTCGAGGGTACTCGCCAAGCGTTCCCCGGCGATCGCCGACACATTGATGGCATTACCGAGAATCATTCCCCCTAAAGGAATGAGATATTGAGGACTATACCAAACGGGCGGTTGAATGACGACGACAATAACGTAACTCAAGGTGAGGAGCAGGGTTGCCAGCAAGGATCCCCAAATGATGGGAAACAAGGGTTTGTGTTTGGGAGCAATGCGCTTGTGGGTCACGATCGCGGCGATCGTCAGCATAAAAATCAGGGCGATCGCCACAGCCCAAGGCGTATCGAGGGCAAAAATAAAGGCGAGGAGATAACCCGCGACGAGGAGTTGAACGACAGTACGGACGGTGGCTACGAGCATTTGCCCGGCGATTCCCAATTTTTGCCATGTTGCCAAAGCGATCGCGATCGCCATCAAGGCCAAACCTAGCGCTAAATCCCAAGAATCGAGAGAAACTAAATCGTTCATGTGATGAATATTGCGTTAAATCTGAAGTCTATCAAATGGCGATCGAGAGTTTCCGCTCTACAATACACTTACGTTTTTAATTTGCACTCGTCAAGCTAGAGGAATTTATCGATGGATTTTGTCACATTTATCGGTTTAGCGGCTGGTTCGCTCACTACCGTTGCTTTTATCCCGCAAGTCGTGAAAACTTGGAAATCAAAATCCACTAAAGATATTTCGTTGGGAATGTTTGCAACCTTTTGTACGGGTGTTTTTTTATGGATTGTCTATGGATTTTTAGAAAGTGATATTCCCGTTATTCTCACGAATATTGCAACAGGAGTGCTTGCCTCAATCATTTTGTGGTTTAAACTAAGATATCGCTAATTAATATCAAAGGTAAAGATCGATGAAAGTCGAGTCAATCCGTATCGAAAACTTTAAGCGGTTTAAGGATCTAGAGATTTCTTTTAAAAATGAGATTCTCGATGAAGTCAGCGATCGCTATCTCATTCTCGGAGATAACGGAATGGGAAAAACAACGCTTTTACAAGCGATTGCTCTTCCTCTAACTTTTGCTACGGGTCGGATTCGTGATATCTCGGATTTTGATTGGATTGGTTTCCTGCCCAGTCGCTATTGGAGATGGGGATCCCCTAGAATTGAAATGCAAGTTTTATAATTTAGGGGTGCATCCCAGTTTTGCAAAAAGCCCAAAATCGTGGTAGAAAAAAGAAGAAATAAACGCAAAAAAGGAGAGGAAAGATGAAGTTGAGTCCAGAAGAAAGAGAAAAGCTAGAAGAACACGTCAAAGCAATTGCGAAGATATTACATCAAAATACTCCCTCGGACAAGCT
>JBCCVR010000020.1:0-51862 GCA_039194995.1 Cyanobacteria bacterium P01_E01_bin.42
AACAGTCTATCTAAAAATACTTTATCTGTTGATGAAGAAGATTCACTAACATAATAATATATTCTAACGCCCGGAATCATCGGGCGTTTTTCGCAGTTTATAAATTATTTTGAATCGGGATCGTAATGAACTTTTACAAAATCTTTCGTCAAATCTATAAAATGACCAAAAACGATCGCTTTTTATGGTTTCTCAAAATTGTTGAGAGTTTGGTTTCTAAGGTGCTTTCCCTGTTAATGGTGGGAGTTATTTTGTGGGCGATCGCGGATTTATGTATTTTACTCGTCACCGATTTATTAATTCAATCCTCTCATTCTTTAAAAGACGATATTTTTGATATTTTTGGTCTCTTCTTGAATATTTTAGTCGCTTTGGAAATTTTAGAAAATATTACTGCCTATTTAAAGAAGCATAGCGTTCAACTTGAATTAGTCATTGTAACCTCTCTCATCGCCGTTTCCCGAAAAATAATTATTTTCGATTTAGAAACCAAATCTTCTACCGATCTTATTGCTATTTCTATTGCAGTTTTAATGCTTTCTATTAGTTATTTTATCGTCCGAAGCCGCCAAAAAGAAGATGAATAGAGCAGGAGATCGGAAAAGCTCATGAGTCAAACACCAAAGCACCTTCTTCATAAAATTTTTGAGGCGAAAGAGAAAGGATGGAAACAATTAAATCTTAGCAGTTATCCTATTTTTTCTAGCGATCGCAGTTTATCTCTTAAACTCAATGAAATCCCGTCAGAACTTTTTGAACTGGAACAACTCGAATCTCTGGATTTAAGCGGACATAATATCAAAGAGATTCCCGATCGGATTTCTTTGCTTTCGAGTCTAAAATCTTTGAAACTAGCAAAAAATCCCTTAAAAAAAAGCCCGGATCTGGTTTCTGCTTTGCCAAATTTAGTGTATTGCGAACTATCTTGGCAAGAATATTGGGCATTGCCGGAATGGTGCAATCGCGTTAGAGAACTCGCACTCTATCTGCGCTTTAACGACATAGAAGCGATCCCGGAATCTATAACCAATCTGGTCAATCTAATTCATCTCGATCTCGGAAACAACCAAATAACAAGCATCCCGAAATCTATAACCAATCTTGTCAATTTAACTCATCTCGATCTTGGCGATAATAAACTAAAAACTATCCCCGACGCGATCGCTCACCTCGTTAATTTAACTCATCTCGATCTTGAAGAAAATCAATTGACAATGATTCCGGAATCTATCGGGAATCTCGTCAATTTAAATCATCTCGTGCTCGGATATAACCAAATAACAACTCTCCCGGAATCTCTCGCCAATCTCATCCATCTGACTCAACTCCATCTCGAATATAACCAAATAACAACCATCCCGGACGCGATCGCCAATCTCACCAATTTAACTCATCTCTATCTTGGAGACAATCAACTAACAACTCTACCGGCACCCATTACCCAACTTATCAATTTAACTTACCTCGATCTCGGACATAACCAAATAACCGTCATTCCGGAATCTATCGCCAATCTTGTCAATCTAACTCACTTTGATTTAGAAGATAACGAAATAACAGCTATCCCGAAATCTATTGCCAACCTTGCCAATTTAACTAACCTCGATCTCGGAAGTAACCGAATAACATCTATCCCGGAATCTATCTCTAATCTTGTTAAGCTAACTCGCCTCTATCTCGGACATAACCAATTAACAACTTTTCCGGAATCTATCACCAATCTTGTTAATTTAACTTACCTTGGTCTCGGAAATAACCAACTAACAACTCTCCCGGAATCGATCGCCAAGCTCGTTAAATTAACTCATCTCTATCTCCATCGCATCCAAATAACAGTCGTCCCAGAAGCGATCGCCAATCTCATCAATCTAACTTACCTCGGTCTCGGAAATAACCAACTAACAACTATCCCAGAATACATTACCCGTCTTGTCAATTTAACCGGTCTAAATCTTTCCCACAACCAAATAAAAATCATCCCAGAATCTATCTCTAATCTCGTTAATCTAACTAACCTCAATCTCTATAATAATCAAATAACAGCCATCCCAGAAGCGATCGCCAATCTTGGTAATTTAACTTATCTCAATCTCGAAAATAACCAAATAACGACTATTCCAGAATCCATCACTCATCTCGCTAATTTAACTCATTTTCATCTCAGGAAAAATCCCTTAGAAGTTCCTCCGCTCGAGGTTGCCGAACGGGGAATTGCCTCCATTCGAGAATTTTTTCAACAAAATTTAGAAGAAGGAGGCAAAAGAAATGATTGAGAGTGAAGCTGATAGGGAGGCGCGATCGCTCAATCTAACTAACAATAAACCCTCGGTAAACGCCGTTTAAACCCGCACAGAATCTCCCAAGAAATCGTACCAATGCGATCGCTCCATTCTTCTGCCAAAATGGTCTCTTTGCCATCTTTGCCAATCAACGTCACCACTTCTCCGGGTTGTACGTCGGGAAAGCGACTGATATCTAGCATCAATTGATCCATCGTCACCGAACCAATTTGCGAGACCCGTTGTCCCCGTAACAAGACCTCCATTTTATTGCTCAACAAGCGAGGGACTCCATCCGCATAACCGATCGCGACGACAGCAACCCGCGTCTCGCGATCGCTAACATAGCGATGTCCGTAACTGACTCCTGTATCGGGAGGACTGGTTTTCACCTGCGTTACCCGCGCTTTGACTTGCAAAACGGGTCGGAGATCGAGAGTTTCTTCGAGGTGGGGAGAAGGATATAATCCGTAGATTCCCAATCCTACTCGAACCAGATCGTAATGCAGGGCGCGATCGCTCAACGTGGCCGCCGAGTTGGCGATATGGAGGAGGGGAGGAACGATGCCTTGTTGTTTTAAGCGCGCGATCGCCTCTCGATAGCGTTGGTGTTGCACGTCCATAAAAGCGCGATCGCGATCGTCGGCGGTGGCAAAATGAGAATAAACGCTTGCCAGTTGCAGTTGGGGCAATTGTTGCACGAATTGGACAAATTCTAGAGCTTCCGTCCAAGGGGTTCCCAAACGGGACATCCCTGTATCAATATTGAGGTGTACGGGAAGGGTTTCTTCTAACTGTGCTAAAGTCTCGGAAAAAATCAAAGCCTGTCGGGGAGTACAGAGGGTGGGTTGCAAGCGATAGTTAACGATCGCTTCGATCTCCGCTGGATTGTTAATCGCGCCTAAAATCAAAATGGGGGCATTAATTCCCGCTTTTCGCAGTTCGATCCCTTCTTGGGAAGTTGCCACCGCACACCATTTTGCCCCCGCTTCTAAAGCCGTTTTCGCCACTTTAACCGCCCCATGACCGTATGCGTCGGCTTTCACCACTGCCATTAATTGAGAAGGCGATCTCAACGTTTGCACGATCTCCCCTACATTATGACTCAATGCCCCCAGATCGATTTCGATCCAAGCGCGTTGATACTCTGCATGAGAAATATTGAGAAATTGCAGATTTTCGTAACTCAGTACCATCTTTCACTCCTTAACCGCCAATGCGAGGTTTGGGTCATTGGCAAAACATCTAAATTCTTCTTACCGTCCGCCAATGACTCAATCCGCTAAATCCGATCTATTCTAGAATTGGTTTGCGGTTAAACTCAAGGGTTTTTTTCTCGATACTTTCTCTTGGCTCGGGTGTCCTTCCCACTCTCGAACAAGAGTATGCCAACCTCGTCATAACTATCGATGCAAGGGCAACAATGGAGGCAATCTTACTGATAGTAAGCTCGATTATCTAGGGGACTAGACAGATCTGCGATCGCTCCTTCCTACTTGCTTCTCAATTGCCGATGTAAAAAAGAGTGACGTTTGGAACGCTCGTTCCTAAATGAGAATTATATTCTATCCCATTAGAATTATTGAGGATATTTTCAGCGATTGTGAGAAAATTTTCTTGGAGGGGTTTCAATATCCAACTAAATGTGGTACTGTAAAAATGGCTAATGTGCCAATACAAGATAGCAGTATGGAGATCTTTTCGGGGCAGCACTTGAGTGTCTGCCTTTTTTATTGGGGAAATAGGGACGATCGGGGCAAAAACAGAAGCAATGTCGGGCGATCGGCGTTTCCACCCATGACACGGAGGGCGCGATCGGTTAGCCTATAGGTAGAGACCATCCAAATATAAATTGCAACAGTAAGCGATCGCTATCGAAGCAAGGTACAAAATAATGCCAGCCAACCCCTCCGGTGCAGATAATGGACTCAATATCGAGCCGCAACTTTCATTTGTCCCAAATACAGAACTTCTCGATCCTTTAACACCAAACCATTCCCCTCAAAATAACAGTGCTTCGTCCTCAAATTCGCCGCTTCCTCCCAATACTCGTCCGCGACTTTTATTGGTTAACCTCGAGCAAACGGAATATCGCCCCAACGAAACCCTCAGAGTCTCTTATGGAGAAGCAACCGATCCCGACGGATTTACAGATTTAGGAGGAATTGATTTTCAAATTCGCTTAGAAGACAGTTCTTATATTGATATTGCCGATACTGTATCGTTTCAACAAGTTAACAGTACCACCGGATCTTTTACCTACGAATTCGAACTCAGTAATTTAAACTTAACATCGGGCGATCGCAATCTCGGTTTATTTGCCAGAGCCTACGATCGCTCCGGACTTATGAGCAATAGTTATGTCGAGCTTAATTTTCGGATTGTCAATACGGCCCCCGATAGATTGAATTTCAATATCCAACCCCGTCAAAGTGATAATGCGCCTTTAGGAGGAAATAGTTTCCTCATCAGCGATACTTTGTATTTGGAAAATACCTATCTGACAGAATATGACGGGATAGAAGATGTAGAGAGAATCGATTTTTGGCTAGATAATATGATGAATGGAAGTAGCATTGATGTTGCTGACGTTACCCAATTCCGAATTGACCCAAATGCACCAGACTCATCCTATTTAACTTATGATTATGCTTTAGAACTCAATCAATTGGGATTATCGCCACAGCCGAATACATCGTGGAGACTGCGAGGAATTGCGTACGATAAAGCCGGAAATAGTAGTTCCGAGATGTTTCACCATTTCGATATTTTGAATCTTGCACCAACAAATTTAGGCTTTGTATTATCTAAATCCGAATATTCTGCCAGCGAGACTTTACGTCTAGATTTTGGTTATGTGGTAGAGTACGATCGCATGAGCGATCTCGAGATCATTGATTTCCAACTCCGACACGAAAGCGGCACGATTATTGATGTCAGCGATACAACTGATTTCTTCGCCGATCCCGCCTCTCCCGATAGTTTCTCTTTCAACTACAATCTAGATTTAGGCTTGTTGGATCTCGTTGCAGGAAATTATTTTCTCGAAGCAACCGCCTACGATAAAGCTGGAAACCAAAGCACCTCCTACCAGCAAAATTTCTTCATTACCATTCCCCAAGGCAATGCACCGGAATCTTTGCGTTTTTCCCTTGACAAAACGACCTATATCCCCACTGAATCTCTCAATCTGACCAATGGTTGGGTAGAAGATAAAGACGGCGCAACCGATATTACCCGCATTGAATTGCAACTCTTAGGAGAAACGGGAAATGCGATCGCCAATTTGGGCAATATCGTCAATTTAATCCCTGCCAGTTGGGATGAAAGTTGGGCGAACTTTGGGGAAACGTTCGCTCTCGGGAATTACAGTTTGAGCGAGGGAACGTATTTCATTGCCGCGATCGCCTACGACAGTAATAATAATGTTAGCAACACCTTTGAACGCACATTCCAAATTGCACCGCTCAATCATGCCCCCGATCGCTTAACCTTTAGTCTCGAACGAAATAGTTATGCAATTGGAGACACCCTCAATCTTCGCAACGGTTGGGTTTTCGATGGGGATGGTGCAGCAGATATCAGCGAAATTGAATTTCACCTCCGCAAAGCCGATGGCAGTATTGTCGGGTTTTCCGATGCCAGAGGGATTAATCCCACAACTTGGAGTCCGGAATGGGGCAGTTTTAACCATAGTATTAGCTTGGACGGTCTCGAAAGCGGCATCTATACCCTAGTGGGAATTGCCCGCGATCGCGCCGGAAGTACCAGCAATACGATAGAGCGTTCTTTTACTGTAACCGCTCCCGCAAATAATACCGCCCCTGCCAACTTGCGTTTTAGCTTAGATAGCACGAGCTATAGTACGACAGATATTATTACTCTGAATAGTGGCTGGGTTGCCGATGGAAATGGTGGGCAAGATGTTGCTCGCATTGACTTGGAAATCGTTGATGAAAGCGGTCGCGTTACGGACTTAGAGGATATTACCGACTTTATGCAACCAACTTGGGATTGGACGCGACAGTGGATTGGATTTAATTACAGCTTTAGTTTGGGCAGTTTGGGATTGGCATCGGGACGATATCGCCTGCGATCGCGCGCCTACGATCGCGCCGGAGATGCCAGCAATTTCTTTGAGCGATCGTTCCTAGTGGTTTGAGAGACGATCGTAACTTAGCCTAATCGTATATATTTTCGGGAAAGTATTTTTCTGGTTTGAATTACGGATTAACCTAGGGCAATAGTGTAAAGCGTTTATTGAGAGAGAAAAGATCTCTGTAAAGAGTCGGTAAAGTTCCGCCAAACCTATAGACAGGATTCGGCCAATTGGCTTATATCTATAGGTGGGCGGGTCGAAATACCTTGAAAGCCAAGGAAAACAAGCCTTTTCAAGGATGCAAGCCCAGTTAACCCAAACTCCCAAACACAAAAATTTATAGACAGTAAAGTTACTGAAAGGACTCAACCATGAAAGCTCAATTTTTAACTGGTCTTATTGCTACGACTGCTGCGATCGCTTCTACCTTCATTGGAGGAGCCGCCAAAGCCTACACCCTCGCTCCTCAAAGCAACTTGCAAGACCTCGACCGAGACTTCTACAACACTCTCGTTGACGATTACCTATTGAGAGGACTCGAGAGTAGTGAAGGCGTTGAGATTGTCGATCGTGCGGACTACGCGCTTAATGGTGACATTGTTGTTACTGGAAATACAGTTGATGTCTTCTTGATCGATGCCGATCCTGTTTATAAGGCCTTCGCCCTATTTGACAACACTATTGATTTCACCGTGAACGACGGTGTTAAAGAAGATGCCTTTGGTTTGGATGGCACAGATCGCGTTGATGATGCTGTTGATGAAGTCGTAGATGGTGAAGGATTTACGATCAAAGGTCTTAAAACTGGAGATGTCCTTGATTTTACCCTCACTAGCAGCCCATTTCCGACTGTAACCAATATCTTTGGTGCAATAAACAGTGAGAACCCCGACGGCTTACAACATATCGTCGCTTACGAAATCCAACATGATGGATATGACTGGTTGTACCTCGGTTGGGAAGATATTCTCGGAACCAGTACCAATCCAGTGGTCGATTGGGATTTCAACGATGCCGCTATTGTCATCCGACACCGTACTGAAGCCGTTCCCGAACCTGGTGTGACCTTAGCTTTATTAGGGATTGCTGCGGGCTCCTTGGGTCTGCGCCGTCGCAAAGATGCAGAATAATTCCTAAGAAAATTGAATCAGTTGGTAAGAGGGGCAAAGATTTGCCCCTTTTTCGCGTGAAAATACGAAGACTCGCGATCGCCCCCTTTGCTTTAAATCCACTCCTCATTGATAATTGATAATTGATAATTGGTCATTGATAATGGTTCCCAGCACCCTAGAAGACGCGATCGCGCAAGCTAAAGAAGCCGTACAAGCCGCCCTCGATAATGGCTGCGGTCGCATTGTCGTCGATCTCGCCATCCCCGAAATTGCCCTGCAAGCCCAAGCGATCGCCCTGCAATTTACCGCGATGTTTGCCGACTATGGCGAAGGCTTGAGAGTCATGTTTCCCGACTCGGGGGCGGCTGCACTGGCAAAACGGGACTGGGGCGAAACCGAATTTCAGACCACAGATCTCGGCAGTCGCTTCACCCCCGTGGATAAAAAAATCGCCGATAGCGATCGCATTTTTTTGCTCGTTTGTCCCTCTTCCGTGGAAATTGAATCGGTGGAAAAACTCTGCAATTTAGCGGGCGATCGTCCGGTGATTCTCCTCATTCCCCAACTGGAAAGCGTGGCAACCGTCGGGATCGGTTATGCCGCACGCCAATTACGAGAGCGTTTTCTCAGTACCTTAGAAACGGCCTATTTTCTCAAACCCTTTGAAGGCGGCGCAATTTATCGCTTTTATCCCTCGCTTTGGCAAGTTTTACTCGAAGAGAATGGGGAATGGCAACTCATCGCCGAAGAACCCGTAAAACCGGCTGGCGATCGCCTAGAACGCATTCTCATGGAAACAACAGAAACAGAGGAAAACCAAGACTCAGCCCCCAAACTCAAGCAAGCAGGGTTTTTGGGCAGCCTACAAAAAATCTTTAAAGCCTTGGGTCAATGATATTCCGATCGATCGCTCTCGCCTCCAATATCAACTGACGAAAAATTGGAAGAGCTTATTTCCGAATTTTTGCGATAATTGAGTACATAGACTCTAATTTTAAGATGGTTCGATACAAACAGCAAGATTTAGATTTGGGACCTGCTGGTGTTTCCAAAGTCATTGCCTTTGCTCGCCACGAGACTTTTCATCCCCGCTTTGGCTGGTTAAAGAAGGGATTCGATCGCGCTGTCAAAGACGAACGGGTATTTCTGGCTGAGGATGCTCCCGTTCGATTGGGAGTGGGCAAAAATATGGTTAAATCGATTCGTTATTGGTGTGGTGCCTTTAAAATTCTTGAAAGCGATCGCCCGACGGAATTTGGGGAAAAACTATTGAGTGAAGGGGGTTGGGATCCCTATTTGGAAGATCCGGCTTCTCTGTGGCTGCTACACTGGAAATTCATCGAGCCGCCTTGTTTGGCGACAGCATGGGAATTTGCATTCAATCAATTTCGCTTGGTGGAGTTTACCCAAAAAGATTTGCTGTCTCAATTGAGTGCATATCGCGATCGCGTTGCCGGACATATTGCCGATTCTTCTCTTCAGAAAGATGTCAGTTGTATTTTGAGAATGTATGTCGAGCAACCTTCTAAATCTTGGGCGAGTGAAGATTCTCTCGATTGTCCTTTTACGGAATTGGGATTAATTCATCCCGCAGGAGATTCGAGGCATTATACTTTTCGGGTAGGTTATAAGCCCAATTTACCGGATGCTTTAATTGTCTATGCTTGTTTGTACCATACGTTTCGGGTCAGTCAATCGGCTCGGACGATTTCTGTGGCCAATTTACTCTACGATTCGGTGAGTCCGGGATTGGTTTTTAAACTCACCGAATCGGTTATTTGTAATGCAATTGAGAAAGTTGCCCGTCAGTTCAAACAAATCGGTATTTCTGATGTTGCGGGAAAATTACAATTTTTCTTTCAGGACGAACCCAAAGCCCTCGCAGAGCGCATTTTAGATCGGTACTATAGAACTCGATAAGGAAAAAAGTGAACAACCAAAAATTAGCAAGTTATTTTAGGCTGCATCGTCGTTATTATCGCTCGGTTAATCTTGAACGAGATTTAGATAAATCCGATGCAGTTCAAGGCTATATTCTAACCGAACGCTCTGGCGCAACATTACAGAGAATCCTCTCGGCATTGACTCGAGTTAATTCTCATCGAGCATGGACGCTTACGGGGTCTTATGGGACGGGAAAATCGGCATTTGCTCATTATTTAGCGAGTTTATGCAGACCCGCTAAAAGCGAGGTGCGACAAGAAGCATTTAAGATTGCATCGGGTTCTTTTGGAGAGAATAGCGAAGAGATTGAAGCGATCGCAAATCTCCCCGATCGCGGTTTATTTCTTGCTGTTGCAACGGGACGAAGCGAACCTTTAAGCTGGACGATCGCACGCGCTTTAGCAGAAGAAGGAGAACGTTTTTGGTATAAGAAGCGCAAACCAGATTTATTAATGAAGCTCAATGAATGGCGCTTTGATGCCGAGGAAGGGAATTGTCAAGTTAGCGATCGCGAGCTTCTCAAAGCAATACAAGAGGTGGGAAAAGCGGCGAAAACTCATGTTTTATTAATGATTGACGAATTGGGTAAAAATTTAGAGTTTGCGGCTTATAACAAAGGCGTTAGCGACCTCTATTTACTGCAAGAAATTGCTGAACTCCCGCCTAAAGGTGAAGAACGAGTCTATTTTTTGGGCTTGTTGCATCAGTCTTTTGGAGGGTATGGCGATCGCTTGGTGGGAAACGAACAAAGCGAATGGACGAAGGTACAAGGACGCTTTGAAGATATCCCTTTTCAAGATTCTTCCAGTCAGATGACCCGCTTAATTGGTCGAGCGATCGATCGCGATGGTGCGAGTCCGATTCTTTGTGCTGTTGGCAATTTTGCTCGGGAATGGTATGCAACGCTTAGGGATATTTTATCAGAAAAAGAGATTCCTGCATTGCTCCTCGAGGAAACCTATCCACTTCATCCCCTTGCTGCTTTAATTTTACCTTTATTGTGCGAGCGCTACGCTCAAAACGATCGCTCGCTCTTTACCTTTTTAACCAGTAACGAACCCTATGGATTTAATGAGTTTCTCCAAGAGACTCGCATTAAACAAGACGTTCTCCCAACGTTGAAACTTCATCAAATTTATGATTATTTTATCGAAACCGTTACGGGACTCACTTCGCGATTAAATCTGCAACGCTGGGTGGAAATTCAGGGATTGATTCAAGATGCTCGCGATCGCGCTCCAGAAACGTTGGCTCTTCTTAAAACTATTGGTATTTTTAATTTAGTCACCTTAACCGCATCCTATCGCGCTACGCCTCGTTTAGTTGCTTTAGCGTTATGCGATACTCCCAACGAAGAAGAGCAGAAATACTGGCAAGATGCGATCGTAGATTTGCAAAAGAAAGGATTAATTACCTATCGCCGACAATTGGATGAACTGCGAATTTGGGAAGGCTCGGATTTTAATGTGGAAGCGGCAATTCACGAATTAATTGAGAAAGAAAGAGCCTCTCTCGCAGACCTTTTTAGTCATGTATATCCTCTCAAACCATTAGTCGCTCAACGCCATTACAATGTAACCGGAACGCTACGCTATTTCGAGAGACGATATGCGGATAGCTCGATCGCTTTAGAAACTTTAACTTGTAGCGTACCGAGTCATGATGGTTTAATTCTCTATTGGTTAGATCGTCAATCTCTCGATCGCGTCCCTTCTCAGACAGTCGATGGCAAACCCTTGATTGTGATTAAAATTGCCCAACTCGATGAATTGCGAGTCAGAGGGAGAGAATTTCAAGCCTTAGAAAAAATTCGTCAATCCCCGGAATTACAGAATGATGGCGTAGCGAGACGAGAAGTTAAATATCGTTTAGTGGAAGGCAAACGACGCTTAGATGAAACCTGTACGCAATCTCTGGGTTGGTTAACTGGAGAAAATCGCTGTTGGATTGCTGGGGAAGAGGTGAAAATTCGCCGCGAGAGAGAGTTTCAAGGGCAACTTTCAGCATTGTGCGATCGCATTTATCATCAGGGAATCATTCTCGATAATGAGTTAATCAATCGTCGGGAACTCACTTCTCAAGGAGCAAAAGCAAGGAGAGAATTAATAGAAGCGGCGATCGAGCGATCGGCTCGAGAAAATTTGGGATTGACGGGTTACGGGCCCGAGGTTGCAATTTATCATTCAGTCTTAAAAACAACGGAAATTCATCGTCAAGAGGAAGGAGAATGGGGCTTTTATCCGCCTTTGGAAGATGCGGGAGTGAGGACGGTTTGGCAGGCAATTGAAGATTTTTGTTTGGAGGCAAAAGACGCTCAAAAGTCCCTCGATCGGCTTGAAGAACGGTTGGCAAAACCTCCGTTTGGGGTCAAACAAGGAGCGATCCCTATCCTGCTGGCTGCGGTGTTGTTATATCGCATCGATGATGTAGGGGTGTATCGCGATGGGACGTTTATTCCCGTATTGGGTGCGGAACATTTCGAGCTTTTGTTGAAAAATCCCGCTCGCTTTTCGGTGAAGTATTTTGAAATTTTGGGATTGCGATCGCAGGTATTCAAGGAGTTAGAATCGATCTTTCGTTCTCCCAAGATCAAGATCGATAAAACCATCCGCAATGCTTCCCTGTTAGCCGTGGCGAAACCCCTCTTTAGTTTTGTGAATAAATTACCGAAATACACGCTTTCAACCCAACAGTTAAGTAAAGAGGCAAGACAGGTTTTGAAGGTGTTGCAAGTCGCTCGAGAACCCGATGAATTATTATTTGTTGCGCTACCCAATGCTTGCGGTTTGTCAGCTATGCGATCGAAGGAAGAAAGTGAAGAGGATATTGCAGCAGCTAAACTCTATCGCAAAAAGCTCATTCAATGCCTGCACGAGATTCAAACTGCTTACGATCGCCTGTTAAGCAACTGTCACAAGCGATTTTACGAAGCGTTTGGGATACGGAGGAAAGAAGAGAAATTGCGAGACGATCTGGCAAGTCGCGGGAGTGTTCTCGTGGGACGATGTATCGAACCCCTGCTCAAACAATTTGTTGATGCTGCGGTGGATGAGAAGAAAAATGACCGGGAGTGGTTAGAACGTCTGGTGGAGATTGTAGCGGGGAAATCGGCGCGATCGTGGACGGATGAGGACATTACGCGATTTGAATTAGCATTGAGCGATCTGGTGCGTCGCTTTAAAAACATGGAAGCCTTGCAAAAAGATGCTGAGACTTTTCAAGGTCAAGGGTTTGAAGCAAAGCGCATTACCGTAACTGAGTCCAATGGTCGCGAAGTGCATCAGGTGGTCTGGATCGATGAGGAGTTAGATGCGCTTCTGGACAATTTAGTGACTCGAACGCTAGCATCCGCAGAATTGCAAGGCGATCTGAAACGACAACAGGCATTTATCGCCAAACTGAGCGAACGGGTCTTAGGCGAAAATATGAAAGATAGTCAAAACGAACTATTAAAAAGAAAACGAGGAAATGCAAGTTCGATCTTTGAAAAAGATGGGAATGCTCTCCAAGAAACATTTTACTTACAATCTATTCCTAAAATGGCTGCTTCAATTAAAGAAGGAGGTAAAACTACGCTAACAGATTGTATTGATGAATCAACAGTTAGAAATATCTTAAATTAAAAATGATTCAAAAATCAATAAAAATTGAATATAGAGTAAGCGATCGCACTCTAGAAAAAACAAGAAGAGCGATCGCTATCTAGATCAGGAACGAGGAATATAGCGAATAAGAACGCTCATAAATTCTGCCGGGTTTTGTGTTGGCTGCAAAGGACTCCAATTACCAATTTCAGCAAAGCCGAGTTGATGCAGTCTTTGAATGGTACTGGTGACACCTTGCCGAGAACCAACAATGATACATTTTAAGGGTTCTTTGCTTGGAGGAAGTGCAATCGATTCACACGCGACTGAACTCACGGGATGTGTTTGCGGATCTTGTCTCAAAAAGTTGGTGTACATAGATTTCACCCATTTTGGTTAAAAATCGTGTTGACTGGTTTGCTAACATCAGATTATGTGGTATGTTATCAAATAAGTCAACAAAACCCAGCTATTTTTCTTGGAGTCGAGCAAGTGGGAAAAGCAGGAAACGCCCTCAAACAAGTCCTAGAGACCTACAAAATCAGTCAAAATCAACTCGCTTTGGCACTAGAGATCGATCGCTCTATGGTTTTTCGGTGGTATCACGAGCAAGTCGATCCAGCAGGAGAAACCATTGCCGATATCGTTACAGCCCTTCAACGTCTGAACTTAAGTGCGGCAGAAGAATTCACTCAGCTTTATTTAGGAATAAAGTTTCCAAGAGAAGGCAATTTAGATTTACCTTCATCACAAAATGTTGATGTAACTATTTTATCTGGACTCTTTAAAAAAAAGACTAATTCTTATAAATATCTCTTTTTTATCTCTTTGCTTGATATTTTAAAGCGACGACAGTTTGATACTAACAATCCAATTAGTTTTAAAGAAATAGTAATTGAAATCTTGGCTAATGCTTGGTATCCATATACTTATTTTAAATTATCTTTTGGCGTACAGGATATGATTGCCGAACAACTGGAACTGCTTCAATTAAAAATAACAGAACCGATTTTAAAGTTCGTAGATGTTGACAAAAAAATACTGAGACAAACAATAGGAGAACAAAATTTAGGGAAAGCGCTTAAAAGAATAATGCGCTATGTACCTTTTCGCCTTATTCGACCTTTTTTTAATGCTGAATTACAAGGACTTAGTACAAATAATGATAGCAAGGTAGATAAAGATATTCCTTTATTAGCAAATGAGAATTTTGAAACTTATAAGCCACTCTATCAATTTAATTCCACAGAGAAAAAGAATTGTGATGAAATTTTAATTCATCCTAAATGGTCGGACTATCTACAAGAAAACTACTCAATTGTTAGAGGTTGGGCTGCATGGCATTGGCTTCAATATATGCAATCCAAAAATCCTAGCGTTACGTCTATTTCTAGTAAAATATTTCCTCCTCAAGAACGAGAATCTTTAACAAAACAAAAGAATTATTGGAAATTAATCTTACAATATCATGAAATTAAATGTATTTATTCAGAAGTTAAAATCGATCCTAATCAAATCTCTCTCGATCATTATTTACCTTGGTCATTCGTAGCTCACAATCAACTTTGGAATCTAATTCCAACATTGCCAAATATTAACTCGTCAAAATCAGACAACATACCAGCCATCCAATATCTCGATCAATTTATTATAGTTCAGCATTTAGGATTAAAAATCTCTTTTGAGAATATGAAAGAATCCCAATGGCTTAAAATAATAGAATCTTATTTTTCTGATTTAAAAATCCATGATAAAGACGATCTACTAAACTTTGAGATTCTAAAAAATGCCTATAAATCAACTTTAAATCCATTAATTTCTCTTGCTAAAAATCAAGGATTTGTAACCGACTGGAGGTATAAAGATGTCTGAAAGGACTTGGTTAATGTTCACTGAAGAAGGAACAAATGCAGTTGAAAAAATGATGTTAGAACTTAAAGAGGATTTAAAAAGTAATCCATTGCCAATAGTTCGAGAAAAATTACGTCAAAAAATGAAAAAAATTTCAGAGACTTTTGGAGAAATCTATGACACAGATGTGCGATATAATATTGCCTACCGTTTGGCTCGTGCTGCCTCTTCTGTTCACGAAATAGAGATCGATTCAATTTATTGGGATCTCTGACATAGAGTTAACGATCGCACGACAAAATCCCCCTCTCTTATAACTCCAGTTTATCTTGATTGCCATGCAACAACCCCGTACAATTCTCTCATTCTTCTATTGTTTATTGTTACCATACCCTAATTTCCCCATAATGAATTATGGCTATTCGATCTCGATCGCTGAGTGTCTCCAAAGGAGAATTGCGATCGCGATCGCGATTTGATATAAAATGAGATCGCTAGAAACTTGGAGAATGAGGAAAAATAATGAAAGACTTGCTTGAAAGAATTACCTTTAATTCAAAAGTGCTTTGTGGTCAGCCCCTTATTCGTGGGTTGAGAATATCCGTTGCTACCATTCTTGAACTACTGGCAAAAGGAGCAACACCACAGGAAATATTAGAGGATTATCCAGAGTTAGAAGCACAGGATATTGATGCAGCTTTAGCTTATGCTTATTATCTCATTAAAAACGAGACCACAATCGAACGGATTTCTATTTCGTAAAATAACTTATGAAATTTTTAATTGATGTGAATACAAGTCGTACATTAGGATTATGGTTGACTAATTTGGAGCATGATGTGATTTTTGCTAGCGATCGCAATCCTAAAATGGAGGATGAAACGATTTTAGAATGGGCAGTGCGAGAAGAAAGAATCATTGTAACAACAGATAACGATTTTGAACAAATGATTTGGCAGCATAAAAAGTTACACTGTGGAGTCCTGCGTTTAGAAAATTTACCGAGACAAGAACGAAAAATACTTCTAGAAGATGTATTAAAAAATCACAGCGAAGATTTAGAAAATAGAGCGATTGTTATTGCACTGCAAAACAAATTTCGCATCCGCACATTTGATTTTGAATAGGCGATCGCACCACAAAACCCCTCTCTCTCATGCCTCCAATTTACCTTGACTACCATGCAACCACCCCGTGCGATCGCAGAGTTGCCAATAAAATTCTACAGACAATGGTAACGGCGTTTGGAAATGCCAGTAGTGTCGATCATTCCTATGGCGACGAAGCCGCACAAGCCGTTAAAAAAGCACGCCAACAAATCGCCGAATTACTGAACGCTTCCCCCACAGAAATTATCTTTACCTCTGGTGCAACCGAAAGCATTAACCTTGCTATTCAAGGACATTTTGCCCGGAATTCGACCCTCTCTCGCCTCATTGTTTCCCCCATCGAACATAAAGCCGTCCTCGATACCTGTCGCGCGATCGCATCCCAAAAACTCGCGGAAATCGTCTGGCTGAAAGTCGATCGCCAAGCCCGTCTCGATCTAGACTATTTAGAACGAGTCTGTTCTCAAGGGGCATCTCTACTCTGTATCATGGCCGCTAACAATGAAGTCGGCACCATTTACCCCCTACAAACTATCAGTCAAATTGCCCAAAAATACCGCATTCCCTTTTTCTGCGATGCGTCTCAAGCCATCGGGAAAATTCCCATTAATTTCGCAGATTCGGGCATTACCTATTTAACCCTATCCGGTCACAAACTCTATGCCACTAAAGGCATTGGTGCCTTAATTGTTCGTCGGGGTCATCCCCTCAAACCCCTCTTCTATGGTGGAGAACAGCAAAACGGATTGCGTCCCGGGACTCTCAACGTTTCCGGGATCGTCGGCTTGGGGGAAGCCTGTCACCTGCGTCGGTTGGAAATGAACGCAGACGAACAAGAAATCCAACAGAAACGCGATCGCCTGCAGAATCTCCTTCTTGCCAAAATTCCCAACCTCGTTATCAACGGCGATCGCGGCGATCGCTTGGCGGGAAATCTCCATATTTCTATCCCCAATCTCCCCAACAGCGCCATAATGGCCCGAATTCGCGATAAGTTAGCAATATCCACCGGATCTGCCTGTTCTTCTGGAACGACAGCCCCTTCTCACGTTCTGCGGGTGATGCAATTACCCGAATCTCATCTCGAAGGCGCATTTCGCATTGGTCTCGGCAAATTCACCACCGATGCAGAATGCGATCGCGCAGCAGAAATTTTGACCGATGCAGTGGCTAAAGTTGCCCAACTCTTGGATTAGTTCTCATCCCCATCCCCATCTTCACCCCATCTCTTTAGAAAAAATCAAGAATTAGGTATTTATACGCATTTACATTGCCTCTATCTAAGAACTATTCTTAGATAAGAACGAATCAAACAAAACGACAAAGCAAAGGAGCAATCACATGGCTGTCATGGAAAAAGTACCCGACGTAGTCTTTAAAACCCGCGTTCGCGATGAGTCTTTCGGCGGCGAAAATCCTTTTCGCTGGCAAGATCGTACCACCCAAGAGATCTTTGGCGGCAAGCGCATCGTTTTATTTTCCCTTCCCGGAGCCTTCACCCCCACCTGCTCTTCCACTCACCTCCCCCGCTACGAAGCACTCTACGAAGAAATCAAAGCACAAGGGGTTGATGAAATTATTTGCATGTCGGTAAATGATGCGTTCGTCATGTTCCAATGGGGCAAAAATTTGGGCGCGGAAAAAGTCTTTTTGCTTCCCGATGGCAATGGCGAATTTACTCGCAAAATGGGAATGTTAGTCGAGAAAGCTAACCTTGGTTTTGGCATGCGTTCTTGGCGCTATTCGATGGTTGTCAAAGATGGCGCGATCGAAAAAATGTTTGTCGAACCCGGCTATGCTGATAACTTCCCCGAAGATCCTTTCGAGGTTTCCGATGCTGACACCATGCTGGCTTATTTGAAAGAAAGCAAGTAATTCAGGTCATAAACGGTCTATAAATGTAGGGACGTTCCATGGAGTGTCCCTACAGGCTTTCAAACAATTAAACCCGCCGCTTTTAACGCTAGCCAACAGCGTGTAGAACAGTCTTCTTTTTGCAATTCTCCCACGGAAAGCCATTGAATGCCCTTGGGTCCCACTTCTTGAGGATCGCTGGAAACAAAACGCTCTGGATACTTAATAATTTTGCACCGATAGATAATATTTACACCGTGTCGCCCTTCGCCCTTCGCATTAATATAAAACTTTTCCGTCACCGTTAATAATTTCTCCACCTGAAACGCCGTAATTCCCGTTTCCTCTTCGACCTCTCGCCGCAATCCCTCTAATAATGGCTCTTCTGGATGCAACCCCCCACCGGGAAGATCCCAACACTCCGGCTCGGGTAGGGTCATTTGATGCAGGAGTAAAACGCGATCGCCCTCCACGAACAAAGCGACAACACTCACTCGCAAGCGAATTTCATTCTCTTTCATAATCCTCCCAACGTCAGAAATTAGGTGCGGAAAGGGCGCAAGCATTGCCCCCCTACGGGAAAATAGCATTAAACTGAAGATCGATTTACCGATGCAGACTCCCAAACATGGAAAAAAGAAGGATTGCCGATATTCTCCGCAACGGACAGCCCGAAGAAAAAGTAACCGTAGAAGGCTGGGTCAGAACCACGCGAGAACTCAAAGAATTTGCCTTTATGGAAGTCAATGACGGCTCCTTTTTGGCAAACCTGCAAGTTATTATCAATAAAGACTTTCCCGATTACGATACTCTTCTCAAACAGCTTAACATCGGGGCAGCCGTGAAAGCCGCCGGGATGTTGGTGGCATCCCAAGGAAAAGGTCAGCGCATCGAACTCCAACCCGAGACCGTGGAAATTATCGGTGATAGCGATCCCGAAACCTACCCCTTGCAGAAAAAACGCCACTCCTTTGAATTTTTGCGAACCATCGGACATCTGCGATCGCGCACCAACACCCTCGGAGCCGTGTTTCGCGTCCGCAATGCCACTTCTAACGCCATTCACCGTTTTTTCCAAGATAAAGGCTTTTTATGGATTCATACGCCCCTGATTACCACCAATGATTGCGAAGGAGCCGGAGAATTATTTTCCGTTACCAGTTTGCCCCTTGACAAAATTCCCCAAACCGAGGCAGGAAAAGTCGATTACGAACGGGACTTTTTTGGCAAACCCGCCTATTTGACTGTCAGCGGTCAACTCGAAGCCGAGGTTATGGCATTGTCATTTTCTAATGTTTATACCTTCGGCCCGACTTTCCGCGCCGAAAACTCCAATACCTCCCGCCATTTGGCAGAATTTTGGATGGTGGAACCGGAAATGGCGTTTTGTGACTTGCAAGGCAATATGGACTTGGCCGAAGAGTTCCTCAAATTTATCTTTAAATACGTCCTCGATACCTGTCCCGAAGATATCGAATTCTTCAACAAGCGCATCGATAAATCCGTCTTGGACACCGCCCAGAATATCATCAATAACAAATTCGAGCGCATTACCTATACCGAAGCGATCGCCATCTTGGAGAAGAGCAAGCGCAAGTTTGAGTATCCCGTAGAATGGGGCTTGGATCTGCAATCGGAACACGAACGCTATCTCTCCGAGGAAGTCTTCAAAAAGCCCGCGATCGTCACGGATTATCCCGTGGGAATTAAAGCCTTTTATATGCGCTTGAATGATGACGAAAAAACCGTCGCTGCGATGGACGTTCTCGCCCCGAAAATTGGCGAAATTATCGGCGGATCCCAGAGAGAAGAACGATTGGATGTTTTGGAAAGGCGCATCCAAGAAGCCGAGATGCCCCTCGAAGAACTCTGGTGGTATCGGGATTTACGCCGCTATGGCACCGTCCCTCACGCCGGATTTGGCTTGGGCTTCGAGCGCGTGGTTCAATTCATGACGGGGATGGGCAATATTCGCGATGTGATTCCCTTCCCTCGCACCCCTCTCAGTGCCGAATTCTAATTCGCTCACCAGTGATTAGTTACCAATTTGTGCTGAAATCAGACGCTCAGTCTGGCGTTGAAAATGCTAATGTGGCAGAAGAGATAAAACTTACCATCATTGCGATCGCGTAGCGTCTCAGAGGAGTTACTGCGCATTGCGAATCGTTCAGAGTTGAGGATGTTCCGTCATGCTGGTCTGTCCCGAATGTCAATTTGAAAATCCCGTAGCCCATAAATTCTGTCAGCGCTGCGGCACCTCTTTGATTGAAAAGGAATGTTACGAATGCGGGGCGACTGTGAGTTTCCAAACCGAAAGTTGCTCCAAGTGCGGCGCATTTGTTGCCAATGGTTGGTTGGCTTTGATTGTCTCTGCTCCTTTTGCAGATAGCGATTTCCCTGTCGAAAAAGCAAAAACGTCCCCTGCTAAAGCGGGTGGGACAACCCAAATCGTAGTGGATGGCGAGGCGGAATCTACTGACTCTGAAGGCACTCTCGAACAAATGACCCTCACCCAAGCAGAACCCCTCGATCCCGACGGACGCTATCAACGGCGATCGGATCGACCCATTTTAGAAATGGATGAGGTAATCGCGCAATTGCAAGTTTGGGATGGACACCCCCTCCAAAAAACCTATCTCGAACAACTCCTCGAAAGACAAAAATCAAATATTGAAGAATTAGAAGAAGCAGAAGAAGAATATCCGGATTCTAATCTTCAATTTTGGCAGCAATTAGGCGTATCGCCCCCGGCAATTCCTTATTTGGTTTTACAAGAATCCCTCTATCCTGTCATTCCCAACCTGCAAGATACGTGGGCGATCGCGGACAAAACCATTGTGCTGATCGAAGATCGTTCCGACTGGGAATCTTTACCGGAGTTGTGGGGCAATTCCGAAACTCACCTCTCTCAATTGCTCTTTTGGCTGAATGAAATGACGAAACTCTGGGAAGAATTGGCGATCGTCGGCTGCTGTCAGAGTCTCCTAGAAGAGGAGAATTTGCGCGTTGATGAAGACTTAACCCTGTGCTTGCGACAACTGTATCCCGATCGCGCGGATGTCCCGCCCCCATTGAGCGAGTTAGGCAACGTTTGGAAGCGCCTGTTTAGTAAGTCCGGACGCACCCTCTACGGACCGATCGCCGAGTTAATTTCTGCCGTCTGCGAGGGAGAATTTGAATCCCCCGAAGAACTGCGATCGCGCCTGCACGATCTCGCCTGCGAACAAGAAACTCCCACCCCCGAAGAAAGCAAAATGCCAGAAACATCCCCAGAAGAAACTGTTTCCGAAGATACGGACAAAATGGTCTATCGCGGCATGGCCGACGATATGCCCACCGTGGTACTGCCCATGCAGTTATTGAGTTTAACTGATGGCGGGCTAACGGATATCGGCCGCCAGCGCGATCACAATGAAGATCATTTCGGCATTGAAACTCACGTGACCAAGCAAGAAAACGCCCTCGGTAAAACCGTGCGCGGGCGGGGAATTTACATTGTTTGCGATGGCATGGGGGGACACGCGGCGGGAGAGGTGGCCAGTGCGATGGCAGTAGAAACCCTCCAGCATTATTTTAAAACCCACTGGAACGACCCCGACAAACTCCCCGACGAAGCGACGATCGCAGAAGGCATTCTCACCACCAATGAAAAAATTTACAATGTCAACTTGCAAAATTCTCGTTCCGGTAGCGGCCGCATGGGAACCACTCTCGTGATGCTATTGGTACAGGATACCAATATCGCCCTCGCTCACGTGGGGGATTCTCGCATTTACGGCGTGACCCGGAAGCGAGGCATCGAACAGTTAACCCTCGATCACGAGGTGGGACAGCGCGAAATCTTACGAGGAGTCGATCCCGAAGATGCTTACGCCCGTCCCGATGCCTATCAACTCACCCAAGCTCTCGGGCCGAGGGATAATGAATTTGTTAAGCCCGACGTTCAATATATGGAACTCAATGAAGATACTCTCTTATTACTCTGTTCCGATGGCTTATCCGATGGCGACCTTCTAGAACAACACTACGAAAAATATCTCACGCCCCTCATTTCTTCTAAAGCCAATTTAGACCAGGGGTTGATCGAATTGATCGATTTTGCCAACGAGTATAACGGTCACGATAATATTACCGGACTAATCGTGCGGATTAAAATGCGCCCCAATGCCGATCGCCTATTTTAACAGCGATCGCTTTTAATAGATCTTTGTTATGGCAACTTGACCCCATTCAGAGAGAAAGCTACTCTTGAAATGAATAATCGGAAAACTTATTTCTGGAGAAGATAAGTGATAATTGATAAATTTATCAAGTTTGTTACGATCTTAGCTTTGTCTTTGACGGTCAGTTTTTCAGCAATGGCAGGCGCATCGGCTCAAACATTAAAGGTTGGCTTGTATCCCTACGTTCCTCGGATCGAGCAGTTTAAAACAGCACTAATCGAGGCTTGGCAGGAAGTTTCAGATGTCGAGCTAGATTTTTCCGACGTTTGCAATTCGGACTTTAGCAATTGGCCGTGTTGGGACGGAGGTTACGATACCAATCCAGACGATTTTAACTTGGATGTCTTTGTTTTTGATGCCTTATTTTTTGATGATTTCAAAAATAAAGGTCAGCTCGAGTCGATAGCGGCGGCAGAAATTGACGGGATCGATGATTTTGTCGATTATGCGATCGAGGGAGTAACAGAGGATGGAATTTATTATGCAATTCCCCAGCTCGGTTGTGCCAATATTTTGTTCTATGATGCAAGCGATGTCGAGCTTGCCAGTGCTACCAATCTCACTGAGATTGAATCTGCTTTAGGAACCTGTACCTATACCAGCGAAATTCCCCCCGATCCCCGAGGATTGATGATAGATATGTCTGGGGGTACAACCAACGCCGCGTTGTATTTAGATACGGTTCACAGTCTGAATGGCACATACCCCTTTCCCTTGCTTGGGGATGAATCAGAACTCGACCCCGATGCGATCGACAATATGCGCGAGTTGCTGGCCCTGGCCAGTTATGAAAATGCAACGGATAGTGAGGATCCTAAAATTGGGTCTTACGAACGTGCGGAATGGTTTAGCAATGGTTGGGGACGCGCGACCATCGGCTATACCGAATCCATGTCGGTGATGAGCCAAAACACGCGCGATAACATTGATTTTAAGGTCATGCCCTTATCCAAGGTAGATGAATCTTATCCAGCCGTTTTCTATGCTGATGTCATTGCGGTGAATCCAAATACCCAAAATCGAGATTTAGCAGTTCAACTTGCTAATGTGATGGCAGCTTCCGACACGATCGTCGATAGCTTTAAAGCTGAAGGAAGCGAGCCGCCTCAGTATCTCATGGCGACTCGTCCTAGCGTATTTAACGCACTCGGTCTGGACGATCCCATTTATGACAGGATGTTCGGGCTGGTGGAAGACAACGATCCGATTATGTTTAAGCTCAACTCAGACTCTCGCGAATGGTTGGATGCAATGAAAGGAACGATTCAAGAGGCAGCACGGGAAGATTATGTTTGTGGATGCGATTATCCTGCCATCCAAACCATTTTTAGTAATGCTGATGCTCCCTCGATTTGTAATGAGACATGCAGCCCCTACGGTGGCTGGAATGGTCAGTGGACGAATGATTACCCGGCCGCACGAGAAGACTCTGTCTGCGGTTGTAATGCCTGCACTGTCAACTAAAACATTTCTTCTTTACATCAGAGAGTGCGATCGCACCAATTTTACTTTTCCCGGCGACCTTTATCGCGGGAATTTTTAGATTTCAGGGGTAGATTAGAATGGGAGTATGATTACTCTGACGCTTCTCGACCCGCAAACCGATCGCCCCTTACGACAGTGGCATTTTCAGGATCGGTCGCTTGTTCGCATCGGTCGCGCCAGCGATAACGATCTCGTTCTCGACCCTTATATTGAGGTATCTCGCCAGCACCTCGAACTGTATCGGGAGGGCGATCGCTGGCAAGCTATTAATCGCGGTACGAATGGGACGTTTATCAATGGGCGATCGATCGCCCGCAAGTTGCTGGAAAATGGCGCGATCTTACAACTTGCCCAAGATGGCCCGCGTTTGCGCGTTGAATTCTTCGCCCCCAGTTCTGCAACAGCTTGTACCCATGCAAATAATCCGCCCAATACCCTTTTTTGCATTCACTGCGGCGAACCGCTAGTCCAACAGGAAACTTTTGTCCGTCAATATCAGGTTTTGCGAACTTTAGGGCAAGGTGGTATGGGTACAACCTATCTCGCTTGGGACAAACAGGGAACGATCTCGGGAGCGCCTCAACTCCTCGTCCTCAAGGAAATGAATGCGGATATGGCACAGATTGCCAAAGCACGAGAACTATTTGAACGCGAGGCGCGCATCCTCCAAAATCTCTCTCATCCCGGCATTCCCAAATATTATGATTTTTTTCTCGAGGACAATAAAAAATATTTGGCCATGGAATTGATCCACGGCCAAAATTTAGAGCAACGCATCTATGAAAAAGGGACGGTTACACCCGCACAGGCGATCGCTTGGGCTATCCAAACTTGCGAAATTCTCGACTATCTCCACCATCTCGATCCGTCTTTGGTACATCGGGATATTAAACCCGCCAATTTGATGATTCGCCACCTCGATAAGCGCGTGGTTGTCTTGGATTTTGGAGCGGTCAAGGAAATCGGTACGCCTTTGGGGACGCGAATCGGCGCAGAGGGCTATAGCGCTCCGGAACAGGAGCGAGGACAACCCTGCCCTCAATCCGATCTCTACGCGATCGCGCCTACTTTAGTCTTCCTCCTAACGGGGCATTCTCCCCTCAAGTATTACCAACATCAAGGCGATATTTATCGCCTCGATGTCAGTCAGATTCCGACCATTACACCGTCATTGCAACAGGTCATCACGAAAGCATCCGAACCTCGATTAAAGCAGCGCTATAAAACAGCTAAGGATTTAGCGCGATCGCTGGCGCAATGTTTGTAATGCAGTTTGTAATGCAGATTTAGAGACTGTAAAACCTATTCTTGCTCATTTACGGCGATCGCTCTGTTGGAAAGAGCGGCGAGTATAGCACCGATAAAAAAATAGTAAAGCGATCGAAGCGAAGAAATTGAGTATCAGCTTATTCGCCTTCTTCATCCCATGCTTCGACAACGAGTAACTCGCTGACGGGATCTTGCAGATCGAAACCAAAATCCGATAATTCTTTTTTCCAATGCGTCCAGTCTTTCCCGTAAAGAAATGCAATCTTCCAAATCCCATCTTCGGGCTTGAGGATCTTGGAGTTGACCAAAGATTGCACTTTACGCTGCAACTTCACCATGGGGTGAGCAACTGTTTGAGTCATATTCTTAATCGTTTGAATTCAGTTTGAGTAGAAGTGGATATTTGTTGGGGATGGGGCTTGATGAATTTATTGCAGCTTTATAGCGGTGTTATCGTCAAGTCCGATCCTTTTATTGCGTTAGTCCTCAGTTCGAAGATTTGATATGCCGATCGCACCGTGCGAGCGAGCTTATTAATCTTGCTTGCTAAGCCTATGGATTCAATCGAGGTATTGATTTTGCAAATGTCTTGCAATTTATCTGGCAATTGACCTCGCAATTGCTTTTGGGAATTCTCCCTTCTGTTTTTGATTTTTTGTTTTTTATCTTGGGTTTTTTATCTTAGGTTGAGGTGAGGAGAGCAAACAACTGAGGACTAACACTTTATCTTTCTAGCGCAAGCGAGTACACTTTGGCAAGTTTTTTTTTCGCAAAAAACTAGAAAAATCTAAAAATCCTGACAAATCACAACAAAATTATCGTTGCAAAGAGACCTGTGGTTTCTCTACCCGACGATATTACCTTCCTCGATCGCCTTTTCCATGGCTTGGTCGAGGATGCCCTGTAGGAGGGGGGAAAGGTTGCGATTGAGGCGACCGGCGCGAATGTATTCGGCATAGGTATCTGCCTCGATATCGACTAATTCTTCCCGTAACTGTTCGAGATCTAGCGATCGCAACTGGGGATTTTTGTTTTGCAAGCTGGCGATGGACTCCTCTACGCTCTTAATTTCCCCTTTCACCAACTGTTGCTGATAGCGGTAGAATTCCGGGTCGATTTCGGGAGAGATTTCGAGATTTTCCAAATACTTGAGAACCCGATTCAATGCCGTGCGGCGGGCAAGAGCTTCACTGTATTCTTGGCGTTGGGGTTGGTCGCCGATCAAATCCAACTTTTCGAGGAAAAATTGAGTTGTCAATCCTTGGGCGAGGAGGGTAAACAGAACCACGCCGAAAACAGCATCGATAATTTCCTGTCGTCCTTGCAGGATAACGGGAACGCTCAAAGCCAAGGCAATGGACACCCCGCCGCGCAATCCGCCCCACCAAAGAACGGTTAATTCTCGCCAATTGAGAGAAGTCGCGCCAAGGAGATTGCTGAGAGATCCTAGCCCGTAAATAACAATGACCCGCGTGAGTACGACTGAGGCGATCGCGATCGCAATCAAATCGATATTCTGACTAAGGCTGGCAAAATTAATTTGATCCCCAATCAGCAAGAACACAATGGAATTCACGAAAAAGGCGAGAAACTCCCAGAATTCCGAGACGATCAGCCGCGTGCGGGGATTCATGCCGATCCGGGAGCCGAAGTTTCCCAGAATCAAGCCCACCGTTACCACACCAATCACCCCAGATCCCCCCAATTCTTCGACAATCAGATAGGTTCCGTAGGCAGAAACGAGGGTGAGAGATTGTTCGACCAAAGGATAGTCAAAACGTTGAGTGAGGTAAGAGATACCAAAACCCACCAAACAACCGACACCCACCCCCAAACCCACAAACACGCCAAAGCGAGAAATCGTATCGGCAACGGAAAACTCGCCGACTCCGAGGGGAATACCCACCAATAAGAGAAAGGCAACAACGGCAACACCATCATTAAAGAGGCTTTCTCCTTCCATCACAGTCGTCAATCGCTTTCCTGCCCCCAATTCTCGGAAGAGGGCGACGACGGAGACGGGATCCGTAGCCGAGAGACTGGCTCCCAACAGAAGGGCGATCGGCAGGGATAGCCCGGTAAATTGACTGATGGGAAAAGCCACGCCGACAATCGAGATAATGACTCCCAAAATGGCAAACAAAGCGACAGGCAAGAGACTATCTTTGAGATCTCGCCAACGAATATTCCACGCCGCTTCAAAGAGGAGGGGAGGCAGAAAAATTTCGAGGATCAGTTCGGGGGAGAGATTGACCAAGCGGACGTTGACAAATGCCAATCCCAAGCCAACGATGACCAATAACAAGGTGTAGGGAATGCGGCGAAACCAGCTAAAGAGGCGCGATAGTGTGGCAACGCTCAGAGAAACGGAAAGAACAATCAGAAATTGCTCGAGATTCTGCTTGATAGCTTCTTCTGCAATGGCGGCTTCCATGTCAGTTATCGGGGATCGGTTATCAGTAATCTACTGTATCAGCGATCTTTATCTTTGATGGAGGAAACAGGGACAATCTCAGAACGAGGAACGAGTTTAGCGATCGCTCTCGGCAATTCCCGGGCATTAATATCATGAAATCCTGATACAATCCCCCCGTAGACTTCGAGTAATATCCCCCAATTTCTTATGAATTCACCCAGCCCGACAACGGGAGCCGATGCCGTTGATACCGCGATCGCCAAAGGACTCGATCTTGATGGCAGTCCCATTCCTCCGGACAAGTTAGACCTGTATAACAAAGTTATGGCATTAGAAGCCAATCGCCAGCGCAGTGGCGTAACCAATACCATGCGATCGCGCATCGTTCGCATCGGTGCCAAACACATCGCACGAGAAGAACTGGATCGAATGCTGGTAGCAGCAGATTTCCCTCCTTTGAAAGAGAAAGAAATCGCTTTTTACTATTCCAAAAAATCGTAAGGTGCGTTATCAACGCAGCTTACTGGTAGTCCGATTTGGCGATCGCAATCCATTGGCAAAGATGCGATCGCTAATCAACTTGTTTGGTTTGACTATACGATCGGTTGCACTTTTGTCAACGCATCACAAAAACTATAAGTTGATAACTTTTAATTCTAAAAAATGTGCAAGACTTTCGATCGCCCATTCTCTCTCATATTTTCTTAAGAAACGTCCAAATCTATGATATCTATTTTTAATTTGGATTCCACAAATATGCTCGCTTAAGCCACTATACAATTTTAGCAAAATATTACAGAGCGATCGCGATATAATCTATAAAATTGGGAAAGATTTTATGGTTCGTTCGATTTTCAGAGCAATTGGTTTTATTTTGGCGCTCCTTGGCTTAATTGCCCTACTCATTATTCTACCCGCCTTCTGGTTGGGCGTTGCCGAAAACTGGAAAGTAATCTTCTTAACTGTTGGGTACTTCTGCTTTTTCTTAAGTACGATTTGGCGAGTTTTGCGGTACGGTCAATTGGCAAAGCGGGAAGACGATCGCCAAGTGAAAGAAAATGCGGGGCGATTGGCTTCTATACTGGCTATTATTGGTTTATTGGGCGTTCATTGGCTTTCCCTTTATACATTTTCACAGCACGGGCGATCGCTCAATGAAATCATAGATATTGCCTCGAGCATCACAGCAATTATATTTGTTATCGGCGCAATTGCGATCGCTCGGATTGCGATCGCCACATTGGGGCGTTTTTTCGATCGCTTAACCATCAAATCAGACCATCAATTAGTAACAGAAGGAATCTATAGTCTCGTTCGCCATCCCATTTATACCAGTTATATCGTTCTGTTTTTAGGTTTCTGTACGATGTTGCAAAGTTTATGGAGTCTACTGTTGCTGTTTGTAACCTGTGGGATCTGGTTTGGAAATCGCATCGGGATTGAAGAGCAAATGTTAGAAGAAGAATTTGGCGAAAGTTATCGATCCTATTGTCAAGAGACAAAACGCTTATTTCCTTATATTTATTAAGTAGTTGGATATAATTTAAGTTGTTTATGTACAAAAAAGTAAACAGCAGCTAATCGTTGTGAACCACAATGGCACTCTCTGCATCCTCTACACCCTCTGCACTCTCTGGAATCTTTACAATACCCCACACTCTCTGCGCTCTCTGCGTCTGGTGCGGTGCAATTTCTTCTCTAACTCCTCAGCCAAATTTACATTTCTTGATTTCGTTGACTTTATTTTCGTCTGACTGCTTAATTGCGATTGAGTGCGAGTAGTCAGTACGAACTCCCAATCTCTATCCTTAAATTGCGATCGTGAATGTAACAGTAACGGGGATTTCTGTCCTCAAAAATGATATTGATTCCTACGATCTCTCCCTTCCAGAAGATGAATGGAATCGCATCCAAACAATTGTATCGGAGTTTACCTTTGCCAAAAAAAGCGTCATTTTTAGTCAAGCGATTGTTTGCGATCGCATTTTCTTCATCGCGGACGGCATTGCAGCATCCGAACAAACTTTAGCCGAAGGGACTTCTCCCATTGCCCGATTCTTTTGTCGGGGACAGTTTTGCTCGAATATCACGAGTGCTTTAATGAAAGACTATGCCAACGATACCCTCATTGCGATCGCAGATGTCCGCGTCGTTTCTTTCCCGATCTACTTCTTTCTCCAAGAGTATTACGACGGGAAAATTTTGGGCGAGTATTTTCGGCGTAAAGTGCTGGAAACGCTTCTCTTTGATAAAGAAATTATTTGCGCGAAAACCGTACTCAACACCGAGTATCGCTATCGATTTCTCGAAGAACGCCAGCCCGAGGTCATTCAACTCGTACCCGACAAAGATATTGCTCGCTTTATGGGCATTACACCCCAAGGACTCTGCCGCTTTCTCAAAAATCGATCGCAGAAAAATTAATCAAGGTTAATTACACCAAACTATGGGTCTGGTATACCACTGGAATGAAGGCGATCGCCATCAAGAAAATGCTCTGGCGATCGCCCGATATTCTTAATTTCTACAGTGGTAGCGAACATGAATAAAGATTTTTTAAATGCCGTGCGATCGCTGGCTCCCATTGTTACCAATGCAATTAAAAGCGGTCAATTATTCAGTCCCCAGTGCGAACTCATCGAAGCCGACCCGGATATTCTCTGCGAGTATGATGTTGAAATCCCCATGAGTGAAGGGTTTTGCTTGACGGCGAATATCTATCGTTCCCGGCAAGCGGCGGAGACGGGCGAACCCGTCCCTGTCATCATGTGCGCCCATCCCTACGATAATCACCTCACCCCTGCCCTTGGTAAGACACCTTTTGGCAGTGCACCCCAACAGTATCGACTGATTGCCCAAGCGGGAAAGCCCAAATTTTCCAAGTTAACCAGTTGGGAGTCTCCCGATCCCAATTTCTGGGTGCGATCGGGTTATGCTGTCGTTAACGCGAATTTACCAGGATATGCCAATAGCGGCGGTCATCCCTCCGTATTCTCCGAACATCAGGGCAAATGCTACTACGAGGCGATCGAATGGGTAGCAAAGCAACCTTGGTGTACGGGAAAAGTCGGCCTCAATGGGGTCAGTTTTCTAGCCATTACTCAATACCACGTTGCAGCTTGTCAGGCTTATGGCGGTGCGCCGCCATCCTTATGCTGTATTTCGCCTTGGGAAGGGCTGACAGACCCTTATCGCGATATCTTTGCCCGGGGCGGTCTGACAGAATTGGGCTTTCCTGCCTTTTGGTGGGTGACTGAAGTGAAACCCGCTATTAACGGTACGCAAACGGATTTTATTGCATCGGAAGGAGATATTCCAACTAACTTTGTTACCAAACATCCTTTTTATGATGATTTCTGGAAGGAAAAGACGGCCAAATTAGAAGAAATAACCGTGCCGATGCTAGTCTGTAGCTCATTTTCAGACCACGAACTACATACAATGGGGAGCTTTCGAGCGTTTATGAAAGCGCGATCGCAGTATAAATGGCTCTACACGCACCGCACGGGTAAATGGGATGCTTACTACTCTCCCGAAGTGCAAGACCTGACCCGGCGTTTTATGGATTGTTTTCTCAAAGGAGAGACAAATAACGGCTTTCTCGAAACGCCTCCCGTGCGGCTTGAAGTTCGCAGCAGTCGCGATCGCATTCGCGAGGTACGCCATGAAAAGGAATGGCCGATCACCCGCACCCAATATCAGAAACTTTACCTTTGCGATCGCCAGTTGCTATCCCCAGATCCGCTATCTAATCCTCAAGAACTCATTTACTCGGGCAGGAAGGGAAAGGTAACTTTTCTCTATGTCTTTACCGAGGCAACCGAACTCACGGGTTACATGAAATTGCGATTGTGGATGGAAGCACGACCCGATCGTAAAGGGGGACAATCTCCCGAGGATCTCGGTCTATTTGTGGCGATCGCCAAGCTCGATCGCAATCAAATACCAGTTCCTTTTTATGGTTCTGTGGGTAATAAGCGAGATATGATGACGAGAGGTTGGGGTAGAGCTTCGATCCGCGAACTCGATCCGGTGGAGTCGGAGGACTGGAATCCGGTACTCTTAGCAGATAAAGCGCAACCCTTTCAAGCAGGCGAAATCGTACCGATGGACATTGCGCTGTATCCCAGCAGCACTTTTTTTGAAAGTGGAGAGACCTTACAACTCACTGCAAGCGCGCGAGAAATTATTCCCTCACCACCGTATATTAAAAATATTTCTTTTAATCGAGGTATGCACGTTATTCACTTTGGCGGCAAGTTTGATTCTCATCTTCTGATTCCTAAAATGCCATAACCGAATGATGAATGAGTGGAACGAGCATCTTGCTTGTTCCTTAATTTTCAAAAAACTATGCCAATATTGATTAAGGCGATCGCAACAATTCAAACATGTTTATCGAAGATACAGATACAATCTGTCCCGTCCATAATATCGAACTCATCACAGATCGCGTGCCGGCTTTCTATGGTCTGATTAGTTACTTTTGGGATAGACCTCCAGAAATCGAGCAATACTACATGGCACAAAAAAAGTATTTTCCTCAATCCAAATTCTCAGTGCGAGGTGGTTGTGTTATTACTCCGTCCTCTCCTTTTTTTCATAAAGTCAACTATTACCCGCTATGCAGAGAAGAACATAAAAAATGGTGTACAGAGAATAACACGAAAATAGGTTTAATTCCCGACGACTTCGATTTAGAACTCCATATTCAAGAAGAAATTGAGCGATGCTGGAAATCTCGCGGACAAGTGCCAGAAGAAGTTCTAAACGAAGTTTTCTCTCTAATCGAGCAAGAAAAAATCACCGCAGCTATTAAACTGTTAAAAAGAGCGAATATGAAAATCCCTCTGTACGCGATCAAAAGTTACATTCAAATACTTAAAGTCAACTACATTCAAAGATGAGTCACAAGTTTGAAAGACTTTTTGGCTAAGTTCTACTCTGCTTCAATGAAAATAATAAGCGATCGCTACTCTTCTACTGTGTCAAAATAACTTCTTACTGGGCGCATATATCTCGTTAACGAACCCTCCACAAAAAAATATTTCTCGAGCCAACGAGTAGATCGCGATCGCGCAGACTCCAATCGTAACCTGCTTTCTCCCAGCAAATTAGCGATCGCCATTCGTGGCATAATCGAAAACGAAAGTAGAGAGGCACAACTATGTCCAACAGCGATCGCATTTGCGTCGTCACGGGAGTCGGTCCCGGTAATGGCGCATCGATTTCGCGCAAATTTGCCGAAGAAGGCTACCGAGTCGTCATGCTGGCACGTTCTGTAGAACGCTTGCAAGACCTCGAAAAAGAAATTCCCAACAGCGTCAGCATTCCCACCAATGTCGGCGATCCCGAAGCCGTTCGCAAAACCTTTGAAACCATCCGTAAAGAACTCGGAAAAGTTAGTGTTTTGGTTCACAATGCCGGATCGGGTTTATTTAAAGAGTTTCTCGATACCTCACCAGAAGACTTTGAGCAAAGTTGGCGGGTGAATGCCCTCGGTTTATTCCTCTGCGGTCAAGAAGCAGCAAAAGATATGCTTGAAATTGGCGGCGGCGCGATCGTGGCGATCGGGGCGACAGCTTCATGGCGAGGGGGCATCAGAACTGCACCCTTTGCCTCTGCAAAAGCTGCCCAACGCAGTTTAGCTCAATCCATGGCCAAAAGTCTCGGGCCGCAAAATATTCACGTCTCCTACGTCATTATTGACGGGATGATAAACTTGACCCCCACCCGCGCCAATTTTCCCGATCGCCCGGATGATGCTTTTCTCAATCCCGATCGCATTGCCGATACAGTCTTTACTCTGGCTCATCAAGACCGCACGGCATGGACGTTTGAACTCGATTTGAGACCCTATGTAGAACGTTGGTAATCGATATTCCCGATCTCGTTATTTGATATTCTGTTTTTTCAGTGATGTTCTTGAACTCATTAACTTGAAAGGAGAAAACAATGGAATTCAATGGCAAGCATCGAGGAATACAATTGCTTTATGGTATCCTTCTAGCCGCTTTACTCTTAACAATGAACTGGGCATCTCCACAGAATGCTTTGGCCGATGATTATAATCAGCAAAATTTAACCGGGGTTGATTTTTCAGGTCGAGACTTGACTGACAGTTCTTTTACTAAAGCAATTCTCCGCAAGAGCAATTTAAGGAATGCCGATCTATCAGGAGTGTCTCTTTTTAATACAGATCTCAGAGATGTTAATCTGGAAGGTGCTAATCTAAGCTATGCCACCTTAGACATGGCAAGATTTTACAGGACGAACTTAACGAATGCAATTCTCGAAGGGGCTTTTGCATTTGATGCTCAATTTCGAGGTGCGATTATTGATGGTGCTGATTTCACCGATACTTTTTTGAGAGAAGAAACGCGAATGGAATTATGTAACATTGCTAAGGGCAAGAATCCCATTACGGGGAACTATACTCGCGATACATTGTTTTGCGATTAATTTTGATCCCTGATTGGATCGGGCAAAATTTTTAAGTAGATTCTTGGATTGCGATCGCAATAGCGCGATCGCAATCTTTTTGACAACTCGAATCAAGGGACAATTAAAACCGGACAGGGGGATAAATTAATCACCCGGTTCGTCACGCTTTCTGCGGCCCCTTCCGCCGTTAATCCCATACCGCGCGACCCCATCACGATTAAGTCAGCATTGAGTTCGTCGGCCACATCGCAGATGGTAAAAGAAGGCATTCCTTCGCGTTCGATGGTCTCTGCCTCAATTCCTTCACTCGAAAATGCTGTTTTTGCCCCTTCGAGCAACTTTTCGACCTGTTGGACGGAACTCATAACCTCTTGAGTCTGTGTTTCCTGTTCGATGGTTGGCGCTTCTACGACGGAAAGCAGGACGAGACGGCTTTCGTACTTGCGAACGACATCCGCTACCACCTTCATCGCATTGGCTGCTTCTGGACTGGCATCGAGGGGAAATAGAACTGTTTTAAACATAAACGGTATCTCCAGTAACACCCACTCCTGTACAATCGGCTAGGGATTCGCTCCCCCGACTCGGGGATAAAGTTGGATTCCCTAGCAATATTGAATCGCATTTTGAGAAACTCAAACGAAAACAGGAGGATATTCTTGTGCCTAAGAAAACTGTAGCAAATTTATCAGAAGCGGATTTAGCGGGCAAGCGGGTTTTGGTTCGCGCTGATTTTAATGTTCCCTTAGACGGTGGCAAAATTGCGGACGATACGCGGATTCGTGCCGCCTTACCCACCATCCAAGATTTAACGAAAAAAGGGGCGAAAGTATTGCTTTCGAGCCACATGGGTCGCCCCAAAGGTCAAGTTAAAGAGGAATTGCGCTTGACTCCCGTGGCCGATCGCCTGTCGGAGTTGTTGGGCAAAAAAGTCACCATGTGTTCCGATTGTATCGGCGACGCGGTATCCTCTGTCGTGGGCGGCATGAACAATGGGGATGTTGCTCTGTTGGAAAATGTTCGCTTCTACGCCGAAGAAGAGAAAAACGACCCCGAATTTGCCAAGAAATTGGCGGCGAATGCAGATATCTACGTCAATGATGCCTTTGGTACTGCCCACCGCGCCCACGCTTCCACGGAAGGGGTTACAAAAGTTCTCGATACTAGCGTCGCGGGTTATTTAATCGAGAAAGAATTGGAATTCCTACAAGGCGCGATCGATAATCCTCAGCGTCCTTTGGCGGCAATTATCGGCGGTTCTAAGGTTTCCAGTAAAATCGGGGTGATCGAAACGTTGTTGGATAAGTGCAACAAGTTGCTCATCGGCGGCGGTATGATCTTCACCTTCTACAAAGCACGGGGTTTGAGCGTGGGTAAGTCTTTGGTAGAGGAAGATAAGTTAGAATTGGCAAAATCTTTGGAAGCGAAGGCAAAAGAGAAAGGCGTTGAGTTATTATTGCCTACCGATGTCGTCGTTGCGGATAATTTTGCCCCCGATGCCAACTCCCAAACCGTGAGTATTAATGCCATTCCCGAGGGCTGGATGGGATTGGATATCGGTCCTGATGCTGCGAAGACTTTCCAAGCCGCTTTAGCCGATTGCAAGTGCGTGATTTGGAATGGTCCAATGGGGGTTTTTGAATTTGATAAATTTGCCGTTGGGACTGATGCGATCGCCAATACACTGGCGGGTTTGACTCCCAAGGGCTGCATTACCATCATCGGCGGTGGCGACTCCGTTGCAGCCGTGGAAAAGGTGGGCGTTGCCGAAAAAATGAGCCATATTTCCACCGGAGGCGGTGCGAGTTTAGAATTGTTGGAAGGGAAAGTTCTCCCCGGAATTGCCGCTCTCAATGATGCTTAATTAGCATTTGTTTAAAGGGGCGCGATCGCGCCTCTTAACCCAGCCAACACCCTTTTATTTTTAGTTCCAGTTATGTCCCAAACCCTACAAAAAATTCTCAAAGTGCAAACGACGGGAAAATCGTTTCATAATATTACTTATCCCATTCAATCCCTCGTTGCCGAATCCCATATTGAAGTGGGGTTATGCACGATTTTTGTGCGCCATACTTCCGCCAGTCTCGTCATTCAAGAAAATGCCGATCCCGATGTCCTCAAAGATTTGGCAAATTTCTTTAGCAAACTCGTTCCCGAGGATGGAAAAAGCTACATTCATGATTCAGAAGGAGATGACGATATGCCCGCTCATATTCGTTCTGCATTAACGCGGACTTCAGAACAAATTCCTATTTCGGATGGAAAATTAGTGTTAGGAACTTGGCAGGGAATTTACTTGTGGGAACACCGTCAATATCCCCACCAACGTCAAATTGTGATTCATGCAGCAGGAAATTAATCGCTCCGAGTTGCTCGCGACAAGTATCGGAAGTTTCTTTCCTAAATCTCCCCTTCGAGAAGCTCTGTACAAGCCCGAATCAGGAGAACTTCCGAATTTTCCTCCCTGTTTGAAAGCGGGTTTGGGGGAAGCGGATTCAGAACTTGCAGATTGAGTTCGCCTATCGTAGAACAGGCAAAGAAATACTCTCGCCTTTCCCACGACTCGACGATACTACTAAAATCTATACTGTTTGTCTCATCAGTCGTACCAGTACTAAGAATACTGCTACTCACGGTATCAACGGTATCAATCGAGATAGTGCTACTCGCTGAATTATTCGTTAGGTCGCTATCTTCCCCCGTTCCGGTTAAGTTTTGGGCGGTATTCGTCAAAGTTCCGCTTGCATTTGCGTCAACAGTAGCCGTGAGGATCAGACTGGTGGTGTTATCTGCAGTAACGAGGTTAAAATCCCCATCCAAGTCTGCGATCGCCCAATTTCCCGTGCTGGAATCATAACTTCCCGTGCTGGGGGTGGCACTCGTCAGGGTCAGACCAGTGGGGAGGAGCGCATTGAGGGAAACATTCCCGACTGCATCAATGCCATTATTGGCGATCGCAATGGTAAAAGTCACGCTATCTCCCGGACTGGGATTAGCATTACTAACCGTTTGACTGACAGCAAGATCGGCACTGACTTCAACCGCACCGATATCAAAAGAACCGTTGACCCTTGCTTGTCCCCTTTGGTCGGTGGTAATGCTGGCGATGTCGGCACCTGCGTTAATCGCCGGACTCCTCGGCAATAGAGCATGGGTTTGGGTCTGACCGCTATAGTTACCGAGAGGAGACAAAACAGGGTCGAGAGGATTTGCAAGAGTACCAACCAAGGTACTATTGGTAAAATTCGAGCTACCGTCGCTGATGCCAATTAGATTATTGCCATTATCGACAAACGTACCCGCAACATCTGGGTTTTGATTTGTTGCATTATTATCGGCGTTTCCAGCAATAATGCTGTTCTGAACTGTTAGTGAAGCTGGGCTATAAATCCCTCCCCCATCACCAAACCCACCCGCACTGGCGGCGGTATTGTTGGTAATGGTACTGTTGGTAATAGTTCCACCGGGAGCATGAATGCCACCGCCGTTTCCAGTCGCAACATTGCCAGAAATGGTACTATTGATTAAGGTCACATCACCATTTTGACTATAAATACCGCCACCCGTTCCGGCAGTGTTACCCGTAACCGTACTGTTCTCGACGGTCAAAGTGGCACCGTTGCTAGGGTTAAGAATCCCTCCTCCACTCCCTCCAATATTACCATTTTGGATTGTTAAATTCTTGAAGGTGACATTGGCACTGCCACCTGCATTACTAATCGTAAAGACAGTGCTAGTCGCCGAACCATCAACGACGATCTGGTTAGTTTGCCCATCAATTATCAAGTTTCCAGCATTATCATCAATACTGAGTGCCATCCCGCCTAAGTTAATGGTCATATCGCCAGAAAAGCGAATTTCATCATTACCAAAAATCCCTGTCGTTGTTGACACAGTATCCGCAGTATTTGCATTATTGTTAGCGGCATTAATTGCCTCTCGTAGCGTGACCAGACCATCACTCGCCGTCGTATTATCTAGATTACTGGTAACGGTAATAATTGCTAGAGTATCGTCATAGTTATTAAGAACATCTTGTTGAAAAGCCAAGCTCGATTCAATATTGCCCGTCCTCTTTTCTAAGACCCAATCTCCTCCGAGTGCCGCACTTCCTGTTAGATTCGTCGATGCTGCCACATCTGCTCCTGTCGCTTCTGCCAAACTTTCGATGAGACTGTCTCCTACTGCTCCAAATCCCGTCAAACAACTGTAGAGCAAAATATCGGCCTCTGGGGTCAAATTCACCCCCCACGCTTGCAACTGTTGCCGATATTCTCCGATATTTGCATGAGAAACAAAATCTTTCCCCAACCAGAAGTTCCCTGCATTGCCTTCCGAGACAATGTGAACTTCGCCGACTTCTCCACCTTGTTCGGCGATCGCTGATAACCGATCGCCGATCGCTGAAATCCCGCTTTCGTCTGAGTCTACGGTAAAGGCGATCGTCCCGGCTTTCCCCCCAAAGAGAAAATCTTGGTAATCATCTACTGTGGCATCGATCGCCGCTAATGCCAGTTCATTCTCTTCATTCTCTGGAAATACTACTACTGTTGTATCTCCTTGCACCTGACTCGGATCGGCGACTTTAACCCCACTTCCCATCAAGACAATCTCTGGGGCTGCGATCGCGCCCTCTGCAATAACCACGTCTCCATCTTGCAAGGTTACATTCGACCCCACCAACCGCAGATTCCCTTCGGCATCGTAAGCGATTTCCGTTGCTGAAGTGATGTTTCCTCCAGTCAGATAACGGGGAATATCCGTCACCTTCAATCCTATTTCCCGTGGGTTGAGCGAAGTCGAAACCGAGCTTTCTCCTTCTGTGATCGGCACGGCATCAAGGACGAGACCGAGTTCCATACCGTCGTGGGTGAGTTTGATTTGCTTCTCTCCCGGAATGGCAGCAAGGGTTAGAGTCCCGTTAGGGGTTTCGATGCTTCCCGTGTTGATAACACTGCCTCCCACCATCCACAAGCTCCCATTGGGGACGCTCAAATCGGCTTCATTAAGGATGGTTGAGGGGTTTTGACTGTCAAAGATCAAACTGCTGGGACTTCCGGTTAAAACGCTGTACTCGTTGGCTCCTATCGCATTAAAGTATCCCTCCTCAAAACCGATGCGGGTTGCTGTCGTAACGCCAAAACTTCCCGGTACGTCGATACTCGCTCCGTTGGTAAAGATCCAGCCAGCAGGATTCATCAGGAATAAGTTCGGGTTCCCTCCAGTAACTTGAATCAGTCCTTCGATGATGCTGGGATTGCCGCCAGTGACTCGTCCTAAGATATTGATAATGGAGGGGTTGGCGAGAAAGTTGGCGACTTCGTCGGGGTTGAGTCCCAGTTCTTGGAAAGAGTGGAATAGATTTGCTCCGGCTTGGGTTCCGCCGCCGATATTGTAGGTGTTGCCGTCGATCGCGATCGCCGTTCCTGTGCCGTCGGGGGCTGCAACGATTGATTGGGCGCGGGCAAAGGAAATTGGGGCGAGGAGGAGGGTTAGGACAATAACCCCCGCTTGACCAATTCGCGATCGCAGGATGAGGAGGAATAAAGAAGCAGGACGCATAAGCGTAATTTCTCTGAAAGTACGCACATTCTAGCGCAACTTTCAACCATTTTTAATGCGTTCCTAATGCGCGATCGCTGTAGATTTGAGCATTGAATTCGGATATCGATCTTCAGAAGCAATTTTGACGCTCATTAGTCGGTAAACTAAGCGAACGGTAAACCTAGGTTAATATAAAAGATATCAATCGTGTATAATTTTACAGTCATTGGGGGCGGAATTGTCGGTTTAGCAACAGCGATGGCGCTGCAAAATCGCTTTCCAAATGCCCAAATCGCAGTATTAGAAAAAGAAAGCCGAGTCGCGTTTCACCAAACCGGGAATAATAGCGGTGTCATTCATTCAGGGATTTATTATAAACCGGGCAGCTTGAAGGCAAAATTAAGTCGTGCGGGGGCAAGCTCTATGGTAGCGTTTTGTCGGCAGCATGGCATCGATTGTGAGGTTTGCGGTAAAGTGATTGTCGCCACAGCCGAAGACCAATTACCCCAACTCGAAAAACTCTATCAGCGCGGCTTAGAAAATGGCATCGAAGTGGCCAAGATCACGGCGGAAGAAGTGCGAGAAATCGAACCTCATGTGAGTTGTTTGGCTGGAATTCGGGTCACATCGACTGGGATTGTTAATTATCGCCAAGTTTGCGAAAAATACGCGGAGTTAATCACCCAATCCGGGGCGGATATCCGGTTTAATACCAAAGTTGAAAACTGGCGAGAAACCGGAGAAGCAATTATTCTCGAAACTTCCCAAGGGAAAATTGAATCTAAATTTGTCATTAACTGTGGGGGCTTATTGAGCGATCGCCTGACCCAGATGAGCGGGATGCAACCCCAAGCTAAGATTGTTCCCTTTCGCGGTGAATATTACGAATTAAAGCCGGAAAAACGCTATTTGGTTAAAGGTCTTATTTACCCCGTTCCTAACCCGGAATTCCCCTTTCTCGGGGTTCACTTTACTCGTATGATTGATGGTAGCGTTCACGCCGGACCGAATGCAGTGTTAAGTTTGAAACGAGAAGGCTATCAAAAAACGGATATCAATCTCGCCGATGTTGCTGAAATGTTCGCTTATCCCGGACTGTGGAAGTTAGTCGCAAAACATGGCAAAGAAGGGATTAAAGAAATTATTCGCTCTTTTAGTAAAGCCGCTTTTGTTCGCAGTCTGCAACAATTGATTCCGGAAGTACAAGCCGAAGATGTCATCCCCACTCATGCCGGGGTGCGCGCTCAAGCATTGAAACCCAATGGAGCCTTAGTCGATGATTTTTTGATTCTCCAAGAAAACCGCAAAATGCACGTTTGTAATGCCCCTTCTCCTGCTGCTACGGCTTCCTTGGAAATTGGCAAAGCGATCGCCGAGCGAGTCCCCGAAGTAAAATAATAACAGCCGCCAGAGTCGTTCGAATTAACGACAATAAAGTTAAGATCGCGATCGCGAAAAGAGGTTTTGATGGTTCAAGCACAAATTCAACCTAAATTAATGACCCTCGAGGAATTTCTCGACTGGTATCCCGAGGGTTATCGCCGTTACGAGTTACATAATGGAGTCGTCGTCGAAATGCAGCCGAAAGGAACTCACGAAGAAATCATTAGTTTTTTGGCGCTTGAGTTAGGAATAGAAATTAGATCCTCGAGTTTGCCTTATTTTTCTGCAACTCGCTGTATTATCAAATCCATTGACTCCGATCGCTCTGGCTTTAACCCCGATATTACCATTCTCGATCGCAATGCCTTGCAAGACGAATCTCTCTGGGAAAAGCGATCGACGATTACCCGAGGAGAAACAGTTAAATTAGCGATCGAAGTTGTGAGTAGCAATTGGCAAGATGATTATGTAACAAAAGTATTGGAGTATGAAAAATTGGGGATTGTGGAATATTGGATTGTGGATTATTTAGGGTTAGGAGGAAGGCGATATATTGGTAATCCCAAACAGCCGACTATCTCGATTTATCAGATGATGGAGGGAGAATATGACTTGAAACTATTTCGGGGAAGCGATCGCCTCGAATCCTCGATATTCCCCGATTTAAACTTGACAGCAGAGCAGATATTTGCAGCTTAAATGAATCCACTTAATCCTGCGGGCGATAAATTTTACCAATCTGGCGATCGCACGTAATTTCGACGACCAAATCCGTTAAAATCGGGTTGCGAATGAGCGGATCGATAAATAACTCCGGATGCAAGGCTTTCCAAAAATATTCGACAAATTGTTCGATTTCGTCATCGCTCATTCCTCCTCGCCCCGTTGCTTTCATTTTCTGTTCTGCCTCTTTCCGCCATTGTTTGCTGAGGTGATAATCTTCGGGATATAAGACCATTAAACGATCCAAACGATGCCACAACGCCACGTAATCGATGAGGCGATCGTTCATATCTTTCGCAAATTGAATATCTTCTGGAGTGCTGATAGGATCGGGCGCATTATCAAAAAGACCATTATCGGGGACGGGACGCACCCCTACAAACCAGCCTTCAAAAATCACGATATCCACGGGATTAATCACTTCTGGCTGTGCTTTATCTCCCGCCCCCTGACAAATAGACTTATCAAAGCGAGGTACGACAACGGGTTTGCGGCGGTTAGCTTGTCGTAACTTATCTAAAAGATCCACGCCGATTTCAACATCGTGGGTGCCTGGCGGTCCTCGCCATACCAATCGCGGATCGTAGCGTTGCAACTGCTGGCGTTCGATATAGGATTTGTAGAGATCGTCCAAGGAAAAGGTCACGCTAGTGTACTCCAATATCTCCAAAATTAAGCGCACTACAGCAGCAAGCGTCGTTTTCCCCGTTCCCTGTCCTCCTAAAATGCCTTGAACGACGGGACGATCTAATCTTTGGCGTTCGGCGACGAGTTCGAGAGAGAGGGGCAACCAGAGATTCCAAAGGGTTCGCAGAATGGTTTCGCGATCGCGCAATCCCATTTCTTCACATAATTGCAGTACTTCCGGGGCAACAGTTTGCAAGAGTTGCGATCGCTCTTCAACCAGAGCGCGATCGCTCCGAACATTCAACCCAAAGGCTTGATTGTGCCTGGCATTTGCCAATTCTGCGGTAATAATTTCGCTGTAGGTTTCCACAATTTCCACGATCGATGAACAATTATCAATTATCAATGGGTTTCCCCATTGGGAATGGTGAATGAGTTTCTGTCTTAAGAATTAAGTTTGAATGCTTCTAGGGTAATACCTATGACAAAACCGATTTTAAAGGAATTGAGGGTATCCCAAAAGAAGGCTTGCCTCGTCGCGGCGAGCGATCGCGTCACTCGTTCCCGACTGTAAGTAAAACGGCCGATCGATTCAATAATTACAGTGGTGATTACCGCCGCCGAAACATCCGGAATGGCAAGCTGTCCCGTGGTACTCGTTATCGCACTCGCCCCAAAAAAGCCGACGAATAAGGCGAGAAGAATCACGGAAATGCGCCGCCACGGATTATTAATGAGTTGCGATACGCGATCGCCCAACCCATTCGCAATATTATTCAAACGAGTGTTTTGCATTCTGGTTATTAGTTATTCGTGACTGTGATGAATAGTCCCTGCCTTATTAAGAGGGGCTGGGGGGGATCGGACTTAATGACTCGCAAGTCGAGTTGTTTACTGATTCAACCGATCGCCCGTTTTTGCGTCAAACCAATGAATGCGATTAGGATTGATGGCGAGTTTTAAACCTTCTTTTTCCCATTGGCGATCGGGGTCGATGAGAACGCGCAAAACATCATTTGAACCGCTTATTTTTAAGCTGGCCAGCAATTCTCGCCCGAAATGTTCCACTAAGAAAACATCGCCCTGGACGGTAATTTCATCTTCTTCTGTGGCAAGACTTAAATCTTCTGGACGAATGCCCATATCGATCGCGTCGGGTTGAGAAGATAAAGCAAGTAACGGTAGAGAAAATTCTCCTAAAATTGCCCGATCGCCTTGGCACTTTAAAGACAGTAAATTCATTTGCGGACTCCCGACAAATCCCGCCACGAACTTATTAGCAGGACTGGTATAGATGCGACTGGGGGGATCTAATTGTTGCACTAAACCATCGAGAAGAACGGCAACTTTACTCGATAAAGTCATCGCCTCGGTTTGGTCGTGGGTGACGTAAACAACAGGTTTATTTTGGGTTTCAAATAATTGTTTTAATTCTTCGCGAACTTGTTCTCTTAACAGTGCATCCAAATTACTTAAGGGTTCATCAAGGAGAAATACTTCTGGATTTCTCACTAGAGCGCGGGCGAGGGCGACGCGCTGGCGCTGTCCCCCAGAAAGCTGTCCTGGTTTGCGATCGCATAGATGAGAGAGTCCCAATGTCTCGGCAACAGTAGTGACGCGCTGTTGAATTTCCGGTTTTGGGGTTTTGCGAATCTTTAAGGAAGCGGCGATATTTTCGGCAACAGTCATATGGGGATAGAGGGCATAACTTTGAAAAACCATTGCCATATTGCGATCGCCAGGAGGCGTATTCGTTAAGTTATTTTCGCCGACGACAATTTGCCCCGCCGTGGGTTGTTCTAAACCGGCAATTAAGCGTAGTAGGGTAGATTTCCCGCATCCCGACGGTCCGAGTAATGTTAAAAATTCCCCATCTTCCACGGTTAAACTAATATCTTTGACGGGAACGACATTAGGGGCAAACTGTTTGCGTAAACTTTGTAATTTGAGGGTAGCCACGATTGTTTAACTGTTATGTATAAAAAGAGAGATTTTAAGGTTACACTACCACCGATTGCGATTGTTAAACTTAAAAACAATCTTTTAATCCGTAAGCTATCCGATCCTGTTCTTCTTCGGAGAGTTCGGGGAACATGGGCAGAGAAAGCACTTCTTTGGCAACGCTTTCGGCATTGGATAATTGTCCGGGTTGATAATTCAGATATTGATAAACGGGCTGTAAATGAAGGGGACGGGGATAGTAAATCATCGAACCAATGCCCTTTTCTTGCAGGCGATCGCGAACTTCATCCCGGTTTCCCGAAAGAATGCGGAGGGTAAATTGATTCCACACCGATTTTCCGCGATCGGGGGTGGAGGGTAGGGCAATTTGCGAGAGGGGTTGCAGCAGTTCCCGATAGCGTTGGGCGATGCGCGATCGCCGTTCGTTCCATTCATCGAGATAGCGTAATTTAATCGTTAAAATGGCGGCTTGTAGGGCATCCAAACGACTATTCACCCCAATCGCATCGTGAATGTAGCGCTGTTTTTGTCCGTGTTCTTTGAGCATTCGTACTGTTGCGGCAATTTCCGGATCGTTGGTCGTCACGGCACCGCCATCCCCAAAAGCCCCTAAGTTTTTGGTGGGGAAGAAACTAAAACAACCGATATGCCCGATATTACCCACTTTTTTCCCCATCCATTCCGCCCCCGTTGCTTGGGCGCAGTCTTCCACAACGGTAATATTATGTTTTTGGGCAATCTCCATTAAACCCGTCATCTCTACGGGACGGCCGAACAAGTGAACGGGCATAATGGCCTTGGTTTTCGGGGTAATGGCTGCTTCGAGGCGATCGGGATCGAAATTAAAAGTCGTGGGATCGATATCGACAAATACAGGGGTTGCTTTAACTTCTGAGATTGTTTCCGCCGTGGCGATAAAAGTAAAGGGACTGGTGATGACTTCATCCCCTTCGCCGATATTCAGGGCGCGGAGTGCTAAATATAGAGCATCTGTTCCAGAATTACAGCCCACGCAATCTTCCGTACCGATGTATGCAGTAAAAGCGGCTTCAAAGTCAGTGACGGACTGTCCGCCAATATAGCGACCCGATCGCAGGACATCGAGGACTTTTGCATCGACTTCTTCGCCAATCTGTCGATACTGTCGGGTTAACTCGAAGGGGGGAATCTTGTTCACTCGCACAACACCTAAAAGTACAGTCTATCAAATCAAACAATTGTCATTTTGCCATATTCAATCGCTTTCAATTCGCGATCGCGCGATCGCGTGATACAGTTTGGGCAGATTGCGACGTTCAAAACCGCCCATGATAACTACTCCTTTAAGTCAATCGACTTTCTCGTTAAAACATGACGAACTGGCAAGCCTTCTGATTGAGACGGAAAATATATTAATTATTCAAGATTTGGACGGGGTTTGCATGGGTTTAGTGAAAGATCCCCTCACTCGCAAGATTGATACTAAATATGTGGAAGCGGCGCGATCGCTTCTCGGACATTTTTACGTTTTGACCAATGGAGAACATATCGGCAAGCGAGGCGTACAAGGCATTATTGAAAGAGCATTTGGCGATGCAGACTTGGTGAAAGCGCAAGGATTGTATTTGCCCGGTTTGGCGGCGGGGGGCGTTCAATGGCAGGATTGTTACGGTAATGTTTCCCATCCGGGGGTTAGCGATCGCGAATTAACGTTTTTAGCTGGAGTTCCTCAACGCATTCGGGAGACCATCGAGGCTTTTTTTCAAACTCATTCTCATCTATTTAGTCAGGAAAAGATCGAGGTCTGTATTGCCGCGTCTGTGTTGGAAAATAAGGTATCGCCTACGGCAAATCTCAATACAATTTACGAAGAACTGCGCGATCGCCCGGATGATTATCTCGCCTTACAAAAAGTCACGGCCGATTTAATGGATCGACTCCTACAAGACGCGGAAAATGAGGGTTTACAAGATTCCTTTTTCGTGCATTACGCTCCCAATTTGGGACGCGATGAAATGGGTCGAGAAATTGTCCGTTTTGCCGATCGCAGTGATTCGGGAACGACAGATTTTCAGTTTATGATACAGGGTGCGGTGAAGGAAGTGGGAGTGCTGGCCATTCTCAATCGTTACTATTGGCAAAAAACGGGCAAGTATCCCTTGGGTGAAGATTTTAGCGTGCGGCGATCGCCAAGAAAACAAGCAGAATTATTGCAACTCGTCAAAGACAATTTTGACCCGCGAGAAATGCCCCTCATTGTTGGCGTTGGCGATACAGTAAATAGTACGGTAGAAGAGAAAAACGGTCAAATTACCGTGCGCCGAGGAGGTAGCGATCGCAATTTCTTGCAGTTAATTCAAGCCATTGGCAAAGAATGCAATGCCGATAATATCGTGGTTTATGTAGACAGTTCCCGAGGAGAAGTGAAAAATCGCAGATCCGTGCGTTGCGATCGTATTGATGGCAAATTAAAAGTCATCGAAGGGCCCGGCGATCCTCGCGATAACGACGATCCATTAACATTAAATGTAATTTTTCCAGAAGGTCACGAACAATATTGCCAATTCTTCCGAGAAGTTGCCCGAGGGCGGGAAAAAAGCGATTTTATAACAAACCTAAATGAATTTTAAACGAGTGGAACAGGCTTCTAGCCTGTTTCTAATTTTCTCAAATGCCAGTTCCACACCTGAATATGAAGATTGTGCTAGACATCGATTTGTTTACAACTCAAATGGGATTGCTCTAACAATACACTAACCCAACCAAGCCGATAGATCGCGATTGAGCAAATCTTGCAATTTTAAAATATCTTCACGATAGTAATCTTGCAACATCTGTTTTTCTTCTGGAGTTAAAGGAATTGCCCCTTTATCTTGAGAATTAAAACGGATTAAAGTATTGCGAATATTTTCCCGCATTTCTTGAGAGAAAACTAATTTGAGACTGGAAGCGATCGCAGAACGAACCGGATTTTTGGTTTTAATTAAACGATTCAAAAATTGATTTTTAGGAACTGCCGCCGTTTGCGCTCTTTTAGAAGTATCGGTTTGAAAGCGAGTGTCAACTTCAAGAAAACGATAAATCTCTTGCATAAACGCTTCTGAATTTTGGGAAAGATCGTCATACAAATAAATTTGTACGCGATCGCGACCAAAGCGATCGAAAAAATATTTGACGGGTTCGTAATACAATCCTTTGCGTAGGGTAAACGAACTATTTCCGCTAGTTTTGACCTGCTCGGATAACGTTTTAACTTGGCCAATATTAATCGCATCGCGAATGTGCATTAAATAATCAGAATAAGCACGCTGTATGGGATGTCGTAAAATCGCCATCATTTTGACATCGGGCAGATATTGCTCGATTTTAGGCGTGCTGGTTTTATAATGAAATAAATAATTAGGAGAGGCTTCCCCGATCGCAATTTCATCCGTTACATCTTTAAACAACTCCTCATACGCTTCTATGGTTATGATTCTGGCTTTTCTGGCATTCTTATTATCCTCCCAATCTCGTTCGAGAAAATTCGTTTCTTTAAGCGGACTCATATAAACTTGAGGATGCTGTTTTAAATAATTGTAAATTGATGTTGTGCCGGACTTTTCAACACCAATAATCAGAAAAGTAGGTAGTTTCATCTGCTGAGAGAATTTCTAGCTAATTTTACTTACTTTAGCACGATATAATAAATTGTCTTCGCGATCGCGGTAGCCGATATAACGAATTTTAACCCTTTCCCCAACTTCTGCGGATCCCTCCATCAGTTGATGCTGTTGGGGATCGTAGGCAACTTCTTCCCCGACCGTCGCGATCGCTTCTAACCCCCATTTTTCGATTAAATTTTCAATTGGTTTGATTAACGGTAACAAGCGCATCGCTGGCAACTGAGGATTATTTTGAACGGCATTGACAACAGTTGGCCACTGTAAAAGCCAAGATTCGATCGCTTGCAAACTTTCCCGTTGAAAATCTTGTCGGAGTTCTTCTTTTTGGCGATCGAGTTGTTGTTGCAGGCGATCGCACTCTTTTTGCCAGTCTATCTCTGTCGGGCGATCGGCAGTTTCCCCAGAAAATTCTACAATCAGTTTCGCAAGAGACATTTGCAAGACTTTGGCGAGTTTCTCCAGATTTTCCACCCGCATTTTCGCGAGATTTCCCCGTCGCAACTGTCGCACTTGCCATTCCGAAACGCCAGCAAGACGAATTAATTGTTTGAAACTGGGAATATTGGCTTGCTGCATCAAGACTTGCAAGCGCTGACTCGGTTGATTCATATCTTAAAATCCCCTTCTCTTTTGTAGAAAAGAAGGGGGAAAGAGTAATTACTGAATTCTTAATAATTCGACATCAAAAGTCAGCGTTGCATTAGGAGGAATAACACCGCCAGCACCCCGCGCGCCATATCCCAAGTCGGGGGGAATGATTAACGTGCGCCGTCCTCCGGGCTTCATCAGACCCACGCCTTCATCCCAGCCTTTAATGACTTGTCCGATGCCAATCTTAAAGGAAAAAGGCTGACCGCGATCGCGAGAACTATCGAATTTCGTTCCATTTTCTAAAGTCCCCGTATAGTGAACGACAACCGTATCACCTGATTTGGGAGGGTCGCCGACCCCTTCTTTGATAACAACGTATTGGAGTCCGGACTCCGTTGTAATGGTATTTTCTTCGGTCACGTTTTCCTGAGTGGGTAAAAGGTCGGAGGCATCTGTAGAAGATTCCTCTGCTGTTAGCGTACCAGTTGCCTCCCCAATTGCCGCAGAATTGGCAGGATTTTGGGAGGAAACGGCTTCTTCCCCGTTCCCCATAAATAAAGCGATCGCTAAAATCGAACCAAACAGCGCGATCGCGCCGATGCTAATTAAAATTGCTTTCATTGGACTCCCTGGGATTTAACGCCACTGTTTATTTTCAAGTTCTCTGATTTGACGTTCCAAGCGATCGATCCGTCCGCGCAATTCATCAATTTCCGACTGTCGGGGAACCCCAATATCTTGCAGGACGGTTTTAAGTTGGTACTGCATCCGGTCTTCTACAGTACTGCGATCGGTGCTGACCTTGTTGAGTACCTCATTCACCATCGCTTTGGCTTCGTCGGGTTCGATTTTACCTTCTTTGACCAAGCGATCGCCCATTTCCCCCAGTTTCTCGGCGACAAAGGCGGTCGTCCCCAAGCCGATCGTCAGCAGTTCTTGTATCAAATTGCTGTTGTTGTCCATATTGCTGTTTTGTCCTCCAACTCTACTTATCTTAGCGAGGCGATCGCAAAATGGGGAACGGTTATTACCAGTCACCAGGTATCAGTCACCAGTCACCAGTTGGTTGATATAGTTGGTAATAATTGCTCGTTATTCATTGAATTATGGCTGTTATTGAGTGGCTCAAGTTTCGGGTTGCGGCGGAAGAGCGAGAGCGCTTCATTCAAAAAGATGAGGAAATCTGGACGGAAACCCTAGCAAAATATCCGGGATTTTTGGGAAAAGAAGTGTGGTTATCCCCCCAGCCTGAAGATGTTATCTTTGTTATTCGCTGGCGCACCAAAGAAGAATGGTATGCCATTCCTACCGATATTTTGCAGGAAACCGAACAAAGATTTGCGATCGCCTTTGCTCGCTCCTACGATCTCATTGAAGAGGGAGAGTATCAAGTTCGGAAATTTCTCCATAATGGAGAGTGAAAATTTTGTAAGTAGGTTTGGGGTAGGTCATGCCAAGTTGTCCTCGATGCGAAAAGTTAGTCGCGGCAGATGCGTTAAAGTGTCCCCATTGCGGTGTCGTTCTCAAAGCCTACGGACATCAAGGCATTCCCCTGCATCAGGCCAAGGGAGAGTCTTATTTGTGCGATCTCTGTCTTTATCACGAGGATGATTCTTGTAACTTTCCCCAGCGTCCCTACGCGAAAACCTGTACGTTGTATAGCGATCGCGATTCTCTTCGAGAGGATATCGTTCCCCCCTTAACGGGTACAAAGGCTTTTCAATCTTGGTGCAGGAATAATCGCGGTTTATTACTGTTATCGGGGGTTATTTTGATTAGCGTTTTATTGGTATTCTTGCGCTAGGGCGATCGCCTCAACCAAAGTAATCTCTTCATCTACTCATTCTGATGCGATTTGACTATTTTTAGAAACTCTAAAAGCTGAGATCGCACGGATTCATGGCTGTATTCGTCGTCTGGGTGAGGCGGTTGGCCGGGTTGCTGAAAATAGGGTCTTTCATCATAAATCTGACCCCATTTGCGATCGACGCGATTGACAAATTCGTAAAATAAATTCTGGTTTTCCAACAATGAGGAGAGAATTTCATCCAACGCAATTAGAGGCGAATCGAGATATCGACTCACCCGAGAATCCGTCTCGATATCTACATACAAAATTGCTTGCAATGCTCCCGACGAATCCGAGAGATTTTGTTTGACAAACATTTGCAGTTTCGCGATCGCTTGAGCCAATCGAGGGACGGGGGATTCTCCTTTTAGAAAAGAGCCGCCTTCCCGGCCGATGGCTTCAGCTAGGGAGTATTTGCGACCCGAAAGAATATCTCTTTGTATCGCCAGATCGCGATCGTCTTCGTCGGATGTCATCGTTCCTAATCTCTAACTATTCTTTCTTTATTCTCGATCGCAATTTGGCAAGAATCTTAGAAAGGAGAGGAAATCTTAACATTTTTTGTTTAAGATCCAGTCGCGAATAATGGCATTGACTTGTTGGGGAACTTCATCGTGGGGACAATGACCGGCTTGCAAGAAATGTTCGCTTAAATTGGGATAATATTGGCGGAATTTGGCGGCGCGATCGCGGGCTTGCATCCACGGATCTCCCTCTCCCCAAATCATTAATAGAGGATGTTGCAACTGAGACAGCAAAACATCATTTTTGTCCCCTTGAGGAGACTTGAAAACAGAAGCAAAAACCTGCAAAGCACCGCGATCGCAAGATGGTGCATAAATTTCCTCAACCAAGCGATCGGTCACGGCACTTTTATCGAGATAAACCTTTTCTAAAGTGCGGCGAATAATTTTCCGACGGCGCAAGTATTGAAAGAGGAGAAAACATCCCCAAGGTTGCAAAAAGATAAAGCGCGTAGCCCGGGCGATCGCGGTTTTCACGGGATTATTCTTTACTGTATCGCCCGTTTCGGAAAAAGGTCCCGCACTATTTAATAAAACTAATCCGACCGCCGATTGAGGACGTTGCGCAGCGACGCATAATGAAGCGTAACCTCCGAGGGAGTTCCCCGCTAAAACGACGGGTTTCCCGATAATTTCGGTAATGAAATCGTGCAATTGATCCCGCCACAAATCCCCAGAATATTGGGCGTTTGCTTTCTCGGATCGTCCGAAACCCAGCAGATCGATCGCCCAAACCTCAAAATCTTCTTGTAATTCGACCATATTTTTGCGCCAGTGGTCGGTAGAAGCCCCAAAACCATGCACGAGAAGCAGAGGAGGGCGATCGCTGCGTTGTTCTCCGGCTTTGACATAATAAATCGAATGACCCCGCCATTGCCAATAATCTCCCGGAATGGATTGAGCGGGTAAAGGAGTTGCTACTTGCACGATCGCCTCACAATGTTAAGTTTCGTTAAATTATTTTAACGTAAAATTTACCGCGATCGCCTCACAGGTCTGATAATAGTTGTTGGGTCATGCGATCGAAAGATAGGAAATATTCATGCACCGCCGCCACTTTTTAAGCAAATCGGGAATTGGATTGGGGAGTATGTTTCTCTCGGGATGCGGCTGGACTTTAGCAGATGTTCGAGGAAATTCCATAACTGCCCATTCAGAACGCGAATTATATATTTATACTTGGGTAGCTTTGACTGACGATCGACTTTTACAGCAATTTACTCGAGAAACGGGAATTCAAAGTATTGCCAATATCTTTGATTCTAATGAAACCATGCTGGCTCGATTTCAGGCAAGTGGAGGAGGAAATTATAGCATTCTTTATCCTTCGGGTTATATGGTAGAAC
>JBCCVR010000021.1:0-51217 GCA_039194995.1 Cyanobacteria bacterium P01_E01_bin.42
CGCGGCGATCGCCTCATCGGGAAGATGATGATATGACCTAAAGAAACCGAGATCGCAGTAGTATCTAATTTTTTCTAGAAACCGATCTTTAGTATTCATTGAATTCATAGAGATAGATTAGTATAACACTATTTCTATTGATATTTATAACTACTCTTAGTTGAAGCGTTCCGAACAGTTTTCAAACTCCCAGCCAGTTTTCTCCATTAATTTGTGTTTCTCCTCTTCTGACACGAGAATTACAAATCTATCACTCGCATCAGATGGAAAGAGTTCAAATTGATATCCTGTATCTGCGATTCTTGGATTAATTTTTCCAGAGATCGCCAATATATCATCCGGGTAACAATCTATTTGGATTCTACATGTTTTTCGATTCAAATTAAATTGAATTAATTCTTTTTTTATCTCTATGATATCCTGAAATATAAACTTGCCACGAGCAATCCTAGACAACTTTACTAATGTACTCAGCAGGCATTTAAAACTATAGTCTGACCCGGCATCTCCATAGAATATATCAAATGAGATTCTCCAATGAGGAAACATCAAAAAAGTGTTAAAAAGACTATTTTTGTCTTCAGCAAGTTGTTGCTTTTCTTCTTCTGATAAGAGAATAATATATAGATCGTACCTCTCATCTCTATCATATTCCCAAGAGATATCACGTCCGCTTAATAATTCAAATTGATATCCTGTTTTGTAAATGATAGGATTGATTTGCACCGCTAAAACTGAAGGTTCGTAGGGAAGTTCATTGAGCACTAGGCTGTGAGTTTTACCTTCTAAATCAAATTGAATACAGTTATTATCTATCTCTACAATATTCTCTGGCACGAACTTACCACGAGAAATTCTAGATAGCTTTCCCAATGAATCCAATAATGTCTCAAAGCGATACTCTAGTCTTTTGTAGCACTTACGATCGCTCGATCTCTGCTCCTCTGTTTTTTTTGCATAATCTTCATCCACTGATGTGCTTTCCTCTAGTGTTTCTGGTTGTTCGCAATCTCCATTCGATAATGTATCTTTACCGAGTATTTCTTGGCAATCTTTATCCAATAAGATGTCTTGTTCTAGCCTTTCTTTATCATCCTCATCCAGTAATAGATCGTCTTCATCATCTTCATTATCAATACGCATAAGATCCTCTAAGTCCGGATCGGACTCTGACTCGCAATTATCATAATGCAGCGTGTTTTTCCAATTGTAAAGTGGGAGGCAACCAAGAACTCGCTCTGTATCTACCTCTAGCATTTCCTGATACTTGCCTTCTAAAAATAACCTGTCTGGACATTCATCACAATCTATGCTGAGACAAACAATTTCTAGCATAAGCGCATCATCCGAAAGATGGCGATATTTAGGAAAAAAACCGAGATCGCATAAAGTTCTAGCTGTCTGGAGAAAATGACTTTTTCTTTTTCGATATTTCTCTTTCTCTGCTTCATAGGCAATGTGCAGAGGTAATAAGAAATCTTTCAATGTTGGCAAAATTCCACTGTCTGAACTCCTATTATTAAGCTCGAAGTTTGGGTATCGATGACCTTGCATTGGTGTCTGGAGATAATACAATTTTTTATTACCATACACCAATAATGACTATTTTGTCAACTTAGGCGTAAAACTATTAAACTAGGCTGGGCGATCGCTCGTCTGATGATTGCTTTTTGTGCAGCGCGAGGGTTGAACCACGCCAATTTTTTGCGGCGATCGCGCAGATTCCTCGTACGATTTGTGCGGCACTGAGTTATTTACAAGCAAGCGGAATTCCTCAGAATGCTGGGGAACTAAGCCAACATTCTTGTTTGCATTTATGGTTCTAGAGGCAGAGAAATGATAAATTCTGTACCTTCGCCCACTTCTGAACGACAAGCGATCGCACCGCCATGTTTTTCTGTTATGATTTGGTAGGCGATCGCCATGCCCAAACCCGTTCCTTTTCCCACTCCTTTGGTGGTAAATCCCTGCTCGAAGATTTTTACTTTGACGGCCTCGCTCATGCCTTTCCCATTATCAGTAATGCGAACGATAACATTACTTTTGTCTCGATTGAATTGCGTGTTAATTATAATCCGATTGGGTGCTTTTTCTAACTCTTCATAAGTCTTTCCGGCATTGCCTTCCTCGATAGCATCGATCGCATTCGCCAATAAATTCATAAATACTTGATTGAGTTGTCCCGCATAACATTTTACTGCGGAAATCTCGCCGTATTGTTTCACAATTTCAATAGCCGGTCTTTGCTCATTGGCTTTGAGGCGATATTTGAGGATTAAGAGAGTACTATCGAGACCGTCGTGTAGGTTAAATTCGGTTTTTTGGTTGGTGTCCGTGCGGGAAAACGCGCGCAGAGAGGTGCTAATATTAAGGATGCGATCGCATATCGATTGCATGGATGCAATGAGTTTGGGGAAATCTTCCGCAATAAACTCGGGATCGAGGTCTGCGATCGCCGAAGCAATCGCTTCTGGCGGAGCGGTATTTTCTTGATAAAGCGAAAGAATTTCCAGTAAATCTTGTAAATAGTCTTGCGCTGCCCCCACATTCCCGCCGATAAAACCTACGGGATTATTAATTTCGTGGGCCACTCCCGCGACTAAATTCCCTAATGTTGCCATTTTTTCACTTTGAATGAGTTGCAACTGTGCCTGTTGCAGATCGATCAATGCTTGTTGCGCTTGTCGATACAAACGGGCATTTTCGAGGGAGATCGCCGCCTGAGAGCAGAGGAGATTGAGGGTTTCGACGCGATCGCTGGTAAAGGCCCCCTTTGCTTGATTATTTTCCAAGTAGAGAATGCCGATGATGTGCCCTCGGTTAATCAATGGCAGACATAAGACGGATTGGGGTTGTTGGGTTTGGATGTAAGCATCTCCAGCATAGTTATTGGCGGCTCGAGCATCATCCAAGATCAGGGGTTTGCCCGTATGTTTCACTTGATTGATGAGAGTTAACGGAACATTATCGCTGCTCTCGACGGGCATTCCCGTCACCGACCTTTTGGCGACCGTCCATCGGGCGACAAGGATGAGTTTTTCCGCCTCAAATAGCATGAGTGCGACGGTTTCTGCTCCGGCATTTGCGCCAATGACTTCCATGAAGTTAGCGATCGCCCGCTCTAGGTCGATTTCTTGGGATAGACTGCGGGACGCTTTCATCAAACTGGCTAAATCGAACAGATCTCCGGTGGAGGTATTGGTGCTGGCAACCTTTCCTTGAGTGAAAGTAGAGAGGGTACTCTTATCGGTTAAACCCAATTGTTGCCGTTGAAGAATGGGAGCAAGCAATTGGGGATAGCGTTTTTCTAAGCGATCGGTTTTGGCTTTTGCTCCCCATCGAGCATAACCATAATATGCCTCTTGCATATGCAGGGCTGCATATTGTTCTTTGCCGTTCGGACTTCGGCTTGGCTCAGTCGAGCGCTGAGTCGAGTCGAAGCTCCAGTCGAGATAAAATTTAGCAAAGAGTTCGTTAGCAAGCGCTTCTTCTTGAAGGTATCCGTTTTCTCTTGCTCCGGCGATGGCTTTGTCATAAAGCTCTATGGCTTCTAATTTCTGTTCGAGGACTCGACATTTTTCCGCTTTTACTAAATCTACTTTATGTTGATGATTCATGGGAGCATAATTCGCCCAATGTTGTAGAAAGCTAATATCTGCTTCCACTTGTGATAATATTTCTACTGTTTTCTCCGAAGTAGATTGCTGCGTTGCCAATAGGCTTAACGCTGCGTAGAAATGAAAACCCGTTACATTGAGCGTTCCTGTTGTCCCAAAGAGACATTGCCGACCGGCATCGATTTGCTTCAGGGCGGACTCTATATCTCCAAACAGATAGCAGAGCATCAGTTTGTAAGTATGAAAAAAGGCTAATACTTGGACATCTTGATGAGAGCTCGCTTTGCTTTCTTGACAGGCTTCCCCGGACAAAAGAGTGGGATTTTGTGACCGTCCGAGCAAATTCAACATCGTTTGCCAATGGAGTTGAGTATAATCAACGGTATTGAGTTGATTGATTTGCACGAGAGTACGACAGTAAGCGCGAGCTTCTTCGACTAATGACTCTAGGAGAGAACCGCCCCAAAAGGCATTGACACAAAAACCGTGAGCGTTATAGCCGGCAAATTCATAATTCCCCGTTTCTAGGGCACTGGTATAACCCACTTGTTGGAGCGATAGGTTCTCTTGAGGATGAGACATGCGATGCAGGAGCAGGTAACTCGCAGTTGCAAAGACTTCGGGTTGAGTTGTTTTCGCGTCGAGTTTATCCACTAATTGTAAAGCGAGTTGCCCGAATTTGACCCCAGTCATGACATCGGCAGTCCCACTACTGGCAATCACTGCACCATAGTAGGTATAAACAGAACTTGAAGCGGGAATATTGCCATACTGGATGGAGAGAGAGACGGATCGACAAACAATAAGGGTAAACAGGAGTGGGTTGCGCGTATAAGTCGCAGGAGAGATCGCGCGAGAAGTTTGCACGATCGCAATTTTTTCGGGATCTGTCATTTCCGGGAGGTCGAGCAAATCTTCCACTTCTCGCCCAACCATCAGTTCTCGAACGCGAGCAATCGCCTTGCCAACATCGGCTTCTGTCGGATCTTCCGGGATAGTCACCCCCAATTGTTGCAAGAATCCGAGGGCGATGGAGATAGCCTTGGTCAATTGCTGGCGAGAAGTGCTGGCTTGAATTTGAATGCGATAGACATTCGTCTGTTCTACTAAAGAATGACTATTGCTGACGACTTCCCCCACGAAGCGATCCATCTCTTCCCATTCCCCGCACAAAGAAGCAAGCTCTACCGCCAGTTCGCTCAGTGCCAAGGTCATTGCGTATTGTTCGTGCCAAGGGTTTTCCCCTAATAGCGATAACCCGATCCCGTTATACTCCCGTCCCGCTTGATAGGCTGTGGCATTTTTGGCTCGACGACAGGCGATGAGATTGAGCCGTGCTAATTCTTCTTTTTCTTGGGGTTGATAGATCTCCTCGATCCCATAGTTGAGTTGACCCACTAATTCAAAGATTCGCTCTTCTCGTTCTTGGCGGGGAATGTTTTCTAGTAGCAACCGTCCGATACGATAATGTACTTTTGTCTTTTCCTGTTCCGGAATGAGAGAATAGGCGGCTTGTTGCACGCGATCGTGCAGGAAGCGATAACCGACGACAATTCCCTCGGCCTTTTTTTCTCTGTTTTCCTCTCCTTGAAAAAACTTATAGGCTTCGCTCTGGGGTAACGCTAATCCTTCTCGTAGGGCGCTCCACAAATTGGCGGCAACTTCTTCGGATGGGGTTTGGCAGACAATGGCTAGGGTGTCTAGGTCAAATTGGTTGCCGATACAAGCCGCTAATTTCAACAGATTTTGGGTGGGTTCTGGCAACTTGTATAATCGTCCTGCCATGAATTCCACGACATCATCGGTGAGGGCTGCATCTGTGACTTTTACTAAGTCGCATTCCCAATAGCCTAGATTGTGATTGAAGGCAATCAACCCATCTTGATGCAATCCTTTGAGGAATTGGGTGGTGAAGAAGGGATTTCCGGCTGTTTTTTGATAGATTAAATCCGTTAAGGGTTTGGCTAACTCTCCCGAACAACTCAGGGTTTCTGCCACTAATTCATTGATATGAACAACGGATAAAGGGGTTAGGGTAATTGTCGAAATCGTCGTGTTTTGTTTCTCTAAATCCCCTAAAGTTAACACTAACGGATGAGCGGGGAAGACTTCGTTATCTCGATAGGCTCCCAAGAGGAGTAAATATCCCGTTCCCTCGCCGCCTATCAGGACTTTGAGTAGGTTTAACGATGCCGAGTCTGCCCATTGTAGGTCATCGAGAAAGAGGGTAAGAGGATGTTTTTTGGTGGTGAAGACTGAAATAAATTTCTCGAACAGGAGGTTAAAGCGGTTTTGGGCTGCCGTGCCTTCGAGTTCGGGGACGGGAGGCTGTTTGCCAACGATCCGTTCGAGTTCGGGGATCACTTCCACCAGCACTTGTCCTTGCTCTCCCACGGCTTTGAGGATTTTTTCTTGCCATTGTTGCAGTTGGGCATCGCTTTCTCCAAGGATTTGCCCCATTAAATCCCGGAAGGCTTGCACGAAGGCAGAAAAAGGAATATTGCGATTGAATTGGTCGAATTTTCCTTTGATAAAGTAGCCTTGGGCCCGGGCGATGGGTTTGTGGACTTCGTTGATGACTGCAGTTTTGCCGATGCCTGAATATCCTGCCACGAGCATCATTTCGGTTTTTCCTGCTGCGACTCCCTCGAAAGCCTCGAGTAGGGCTTGCACTTCTTGTTCTCTTCCGTAGAGTTTTTCCGGGATTAAAAAGCGATCGCTCCTATCTTGTTTTCCTAGGGGAAAAGCCTCAATTTTCCCGGTTTTTTGCCACTGATGCCAACATTTTTTGAGGTCGTGTTTGAGTCCAAGGGCACTTTGATATCGGTCTTCTGCGTTCTTCGCCATTAATTTCATCACGATATCCGAGAGGGGTTGGGGACAGAACTTTCCTTCTAAACCAATCCAGCGAACTAGGGGATCGGGACGTTGGGCAAGATGAGCGTGAATCAATTCTAAGGGGTCTTTGCTGTTAAAGGGAACGTTTCCCACCAGTAATTCATAAAATGTCACCCCCAAAGAATAAAAATCGCTGCGATAGTCAATGCCTCGATTCATCCTTCCGGTTTGTTCTGGAGACACATACGCCAGCGTTCCTTCTAAGACATTGGGAGTTTGTAAACTTGGTGTTTCTTTGGGAAGTAATGAGGAAATACTGAAGTCGATTAATTGGACTTGCTTTGTTTCTGGATGAATTAAAATATTAGCGGGTTTAATATCTTTATGAATGATTTGATTTTGATGCAGTTGATGCAGCGTTTCGGCGAGTTGAAGGGAAATTTCTAAAAATTGATTGATAGAGAGCGGAAATTGGCGCTGATATTCGGCGAGGGAGATGCTATCGCTATCTTCCATGACCAATGCGTAACCATTTTGGTAGCGTTCTAGGCCGTGGAGTTTGACAATTCCTTGAATGTCGAGATTAAGGGCGATCGCGTATTGATTCCTAAATTGCACCAATTCATTGAAAGAGGGATATTCATTGCACATCAGTTTGATGATGACAGGTTGCTCGTTCTCTTCCTTTCGACCCCGATAGACCAAGGTGCGATCGCTTTTGTGGATGAGTATTTCCAAGCGATAGTTTTGGATTTGTGGCAGATTCATCGTTGCGCTTTACCATTGGGTAGATTCAGATCGTCAGATCTCAGATCGTAGTCTAACTCAAACTAATTTAAAACAAAGGTTAATCCGATAACCAATGCAAAACTTTCTGAAATTCAAAGCGATCGCAAGATTTTTGTAAGACTTCCGCCAAAGAATCATCAAATTGACGAATTTCTGCGATCGTGCTCGAAATTCCTCCTAAATTTCCGACTACTATTGCTATTTTCAGTTCGTCTTTTAGGGGTTGAGGCAATTCTCGCATCTTTACTTGAATAGATTCCTCAGTTTCTTCTTTGCTCGATGTTTCCTCGAGTTCTTCGTAGATAAAGCGTACCCCGATATGCTTCTGTAGGGCTTCAAAAATATCTTGCTCTCGAAATGGCTTCCTCATAAAATCGTTGCATCCTGCTGACAAAACTACCGCTTTTTCTTCTTCTAACACGCTGGCAGTCAGAGCAATAACGGCGATCGCCTGTCCTTTGGTCGTGGCTTTAATGCGCTGCGTGGCTTCGTAACCATCCATGATAGGCATCCGCATATCCATCCAAATTAAGTACGGTTGCCATGACTCGCAGATTTCCACGGCTTCTTTACCATTGTTGGCTTCTTTCAGTTCAAATCCAAGGGGATTGAGTAATTTTACGAACAGTTGGCGATTGAAGACTTTATCATCAACAATGAGGATGCGATAGCACGGTTGATCGGGAGCAAGAGCGATAACTCTCCGTTTGTTTTTTTGGCTTTCTACTGTTGTCGCCTCTACCTCTTCAACTAGAATCTCAAATCTGAAGGTGGTGCCATTTCCCACTTTCGAGGTCACTTGGATATCGCCCCCCATCAATTGCACGAATTTGCGGGAGATGGGTAAACCCAACCCCGTTCCTTCTTGTGCCTGTTTTCCAGTTTCGGTTTGCACAAAGGCTTGAAAGAGTTTATCGAGTTCTTCTGGGGCGATTCCCGCTCCGGTATCTTCTACCGCAAAGTGTATTTTTGTTGTTGGTTGTTGGTTGTTGGTTGTTTGTTGTTGGTTGTTTGACTGATAACTGGTGACTGAAAGAGTAACGCTCCCTTCTTCAGTAAATTTAATGGCATTGTTGAGTAGATTGATGAGAACTTGGCGTAGTTTCACTTCATCAGTGCGAATGTAGCGAGGTACATTATCCTCTCTTTCGAGTAACAAATGTAACTCTTTTTCCTCTGCTTTGAGTTGGAACATATCGTGAATGTCATTGAGCAGGCGATAGAGATCGAAATTTTTTTCGTTGAAGGTTGTTTTACCCGCTTCGATTTTGGAGAGGTCGAGGACGTTGTTGATGAGAGAGAGGAGATGTTCGCCACTGCGGTGGATGATACTAATGTTTTCTTGATGTTCGCGGGAGAGGGTTTGCGATCGGGTCATAATTTGAGCAAAGCCGAGGATGGCATTGAGAGGACTCCTCAGTTCGTGACTCATATTGGCAATAAATGAGCCTTTCGCGTGATTGGCGACTTCCGCTTTTTCTTTGGCCACTTCTAGCTCAGAGGTACGTTCTTCTAAGGATAGAGTTCGTTCTTGTACTTTCTGTTCGAGATTGGCAAATTCTGTTTTGAGTTGAGTTGCCATGCTGTTGAATGCTTGACTCAAAATATTCAGTTCTGCGATCGCGCCTTCGGGTACTTTTTGGTCTAAGTCGCCTCGGGACATGGCTTGTGAAGATTGCACTAACCGTAAAATTGGTCGAGAAATCCAACGGGAGGTGTATAATCCCATGGCGACAGCCCCAGCCAAGGAAAGAAGCATTAGCAAAATTGTGTTGCGCGTGTTGACGTAAATTTGTGCCATGAAATCCCGTTCGGGAACAACAGTGACTATTAACCAATCAATGCCAACACCTCGTTTATCCCCATAGGGAAAAACTTGGAGATATTGATTCTCTCCTTCCCAGCGAAATTGTAATTGTTGTTCCGTCTCAATCCGATCGAGCTGGCCAAATTGCTCGCTAAGATATTGAGCGCTGGCTTGGGCAAACGGATCGTTGAGTGCTGTCAAGGCAATGCGTTCGAGTTTTTCCTCGTTGGAATTGAGACGAAAAGGCTGTTCGTCAACAGATGTACCCACTAATAACCCATTGCGTTCGATAATGAAGATGCGACCGTTCTCACCAATTTTTATATCCCGTAAAAAATTACCGATCCCACTGAGGCTTAAGTCAGCAGAGATAACGCCCGTAAATTCTTGTTCTGGGTTGTATAGAGTCCGACCGGCTGAAATAACAAGAGATTGAGGTGTAATGGTGGGGTAGATTTCTGTCCAATACTCGGGTTGTTCGACCGATTGTTGAGTTGCTGCTTGATACCAAGGGCGTTTGCGATGATCGTAATCGGGGGAACTTCCATCTTCGATAAGTCTTGGCAGGTTTGAGTTTTTATCGTTCGCCGTATCGAATTTAAAGCGAAGTAACCCAATACCTGCTTCTGTATTCCACATTTGAGTTAGAATCCGATCTCCTCGATCTTTAGTATTGATATTGTTGGATTCTTCATGATTAGGTTCTTCTGTCGCAAAAGTTATATCGACATAGTTGGGTTCTTCTGTCGCAAAAACTATCCAGATAAGATCCTCAAAGTTTTGGAGTTGTTGCAGAAAATGTTGGGCAAGAATGGGATTACCTTGTGGAGATATATCTAAAATTCCGAGGTCAAAAGCATCACTATTAATGCGATTGACCAAATGAGGAGTGTTAAGGTAGTTATTGAGTTTGCTGTCAACCTGTTTTGATGTGTCTGCGATGGACTGTTGCGCGAGATCTCTCACGGCTTTTTGCCCATTACGAATACTGAGATAACCGGTTAAACCCACGGCAATAACAATTTGAACCATAAATGGCACAATCGATACTGTTCGTAGCTGCCATTGTTTGTGTCGCGATGAATGAGATTTTCTAGCAAGCATAATATAACAATACAAGAGTATGAGTCAAAATCGATCTTGGATATTGTTTAGATTAACCTGTCTTGTTAGGATTTGCGATTATTAAAGAATTGCGTGTCTAGTCTTTAGCTTATCGATAGAGAAATAATGAATTCCGTACCTTTCCCTAATTCTGATTGACAAGCGATCGCGCCGCCGTGTTTTTTTGTGATGATTTGATGGGCGATCGCCATCCCCAACCCCGTGCCTTTGCCTACTGTTTTGGTGGTAAATCCTTGCTCAAAAATTCTCTCTCTTACTTCACCAGGCATTCCCATGCCATTATCAGCAATTCCCACGATCGTTTTCGTTTTATCTTTACTTAATTTCGTCGTAATGGTAATGCAATTGGGGGCTTTTTTAATCTCTTCATAATTTTTCCCCTCATTACTTTCATCAAGGGCATCGATCGCATTAGCCAAAATATTCATAAACACTTGATTGAGTTGCCCAGCATAGCATTTTATTGCTGGAATATCGCCATAATTTCTGACAATTTCAATGGCTGGGCGCTCCTCATTGGCTTTGAGACGATATTTTAAGATTAACAGAGTGCTATCGAGACCTTCATGTAAATTAAATTCAGTTTTCTGGTCTGTATCCGTGCGGGAAAACGTTCGTAAAGAGGTGCTAATGTTACGAATACGCTTTACCCCTTCTTGCATAGAAGACAGGGTTTTGGGAATATCTTCGAGCAGAAAATAGAGGTCGAGTTCTTCGATTTCTTCTGCCAGTTCCGGGCTGGGGTTGGGCAATTCTTCTTGATAACTTTGCAGGATTGCCGACAAATCCGCGAGATTGTTTTGCAGAATGTCAACATTACCACCGATGAAACCGAGGGGATTGTTAATTTCATGGGCAACTCCTGCCATCAAATTGCCCAATCCGGCCATTTTTTCACTCTGTACCAATTGCAACTGGGCTTGTTGCAAATCGGTCAGTGCTTGTTGGGCTTGTTGGTAGAGTCGGGCATTGTTTAAGGATATAGTTGCCTGAGCGCAAAGGGCATCTAATAAGTCTATGCGATCGCGGGTAAACGCATTGGCGGTGAGACTATTTTCGAGGTAGAGAATGCCGATTAAATTCCCCCGTTCGAGTAAGGGTAAACAGAGTAAACTTTGAGGGGAATAACGCAACAAATAATTATCGATGGCAAATTGGGTTTGGGCAGTTTTCGCGTCTAAGAGGGCGGTTTCTGTGGTGCGTCGGACGGTGTTAATCAATCCTACGGGCAAGTCAGCATAGTCTTCGAGGGGAATCGATTGATAGAGCGAATCCCATTGTAGTTCTTGTTCGGTATTGTTTCGAGTGGCGATCGCTTCAATGGTTAATCCCGTTTCTCCAATTAATAGCAATGCCCCTTTGGTGGCTCCAGCATTTTCAAGGATGATCTTCATCAGGATAGAGATCAGGCGATCGAGTTCGATTTCTCCCGATAGGATTTGGGAGGCTTGGAGTAATGCCGAAAAATCAAGAATGTTGGAAATATTGAGAACTGCTGATGTTTGAGAATGGGAATTACTGGTGATTTTACCAATGGATGCTGTGCTAGAAAAAGAGCGATCGCGAAGTGTCCCCTGTAGGGAATCGCTTTGTAAAATAGGCTTTAAGAGTTCCCGATAGTGTTGTTCGAGATCCTCGGTTTTCGCTTTTGCCCCCCACTGAGCATAACAGTAGTAGGCTTCTTGCATATGAAGGGCAGCATATTTTTCTTTTCCCCAGTCGAGGTAGAATTTAGTAAAAAGTTCGTTGGCTAAGGCTTCTTCTTGGATGTAACCATTTTCTTTGGCTCCGGCTATGGCGCGATCGTAATCGTCCATTGCTTTCATATAGTGCCCGGCGATTCTGGCTCTTTCTGCCTCAACTAATAGATATTTATGTAAGAAGTTTTCCGGGCAATTATCTGCCCAGATTTTCATTTTCTCTTGATTGGCTGCGATAATTACCTCATATTCCCTTTGCTGGGAATTCTCTACCCTTGGGTGCAGTGCCATCAAAATCAGGGAGTAATACAGATAATAATTAGCTTGGCTGGGAATCCCGGAAATAAAAACAAGGTCTTTATCGCTCTTTTCAATTGCTTCTAGAGCTTTTTCGTATTCTCTGTAGGAGAAAAATACCTGAGCTTTGAAGATGTAGTAAGGGACGACTCCAGGCATGAAATAGGTTTCTTTCCATTCTTGTAAACATTCTTCTTCATTAAAATTATACGAACTTGATGAGAAGCTCAATGAAAATCGGTCTAGAGTTAATCCTTTCAAATTCAGAATAATGCCTTGATAGAATTTTTGCAGCAGAGAAAAAATATGGCTTTTGATTCTGTTGCAGAATTCAAGATGCTGCTTGGACTCTTCTAAAATGCTGTTAAGATCCTCTGCACAGAGAATTCTTTGTAGAATCAAATGATATCCGTTATAAGTCGCCCAGACATCTAGAATCTCTGAACCAATTTGAAAACCACGCCTTAACACTGGAATGCCTGCGTTTAGATGATTCCGCCAAGGATTGACAAAAGCACCAAACATATTATTAATCTTACAGTCCAAACTAGGATTGTTGAAACGCTCGTTAAGCTCTAGTCCCAATTGACCGAATTCATAGGCTGCTTTATAGTTATTGAGTTTCGGGCCAATTGTAAAACCCCAGTAAACATATCCATGAGCAGAAGTCTCGGAGTTACCGTACTCGATGGACAGATTAACCATTTTTAATGATATCAACGAACATAAATCTTGACGCATGAAATAAGTGGGGCCAGTTAAATCTGCTAAGATTTTCATGGCAGCGACTATAGCTGGATCGCCCATTTCTCCTATATCTAAAAGTTCGGAAACCTTGATGGACTTGAGAGTATTGTTGAGTCGTTCTAGTTCTTTCTCAAACTCCAATGATATGGCTTGGGAATCTGTTATTAGCAAGTTTACCCCAAACCGATTTACTGCGTCCGCTCCTGTCTCGATCGCTTCTGCATATTTGCCTATGTTATCATATAAAATAACGCGGATATTTTGAATTTCTGCTCGTTCGATATCTGAGTTAACTTGCTCTAAAATTTCATCAAATAATTCCTCGGCTTTTTCAAAATGACTGCATAGATATTCGCATTCTGAGCATTCTCGATACAAACTAAAAGTCAATTGATAATATTTTTGCCACTTGTCTGCTGGCAAGACTTCGATTCCACGGGTAAAATACTCTTCTAAAGCCGCAACATACGCCGTCGATAATTTCGCTTTTCTTCCTGCCTCTAAATTTAGTCTCGCCAATTCAACTCGTTGGGATTCCTCCATCAATTCCCAGGCCATATTCAAATGATCGACGATTTCAAATATTCTTTCCGATAAGACTTCGGCTGCCATATTTTTCCGCAACAACTGTCCGATTTGCAGGTGAACTGCTTTTTTCTGCCTGTCATCAATCAGAGCATAAGCGGCTTGTTGGACGCGATCGTGCAAGAAGCGATAACCGACGGAGATATTGTCAGTTTCACCATCCTTCTCCTCCCACCCTTGGAAAAATTTGTAGGCTTGGCTCTGAGGTAAAACCAGCCCTTCTCGCAAGGCACTCCAGAGGGCGGCTGCAACTTCTTCCGATGAGATTTCGCAGATAATTCCTAGGGTTTCTAAGTCAAATTGGTTGCCGATACAGGCGGCTAATTTCAGGACTTTTCGAGTTTCTTCCGAGAACTTTTGCAATCGTCGAGTCATAAACTCTACTACGTCATCCGTGAGCGCTGCCTCTCGCACTTTCACTAAATTGCATTCCCAATAGCCGACATTTGGATTGAAGACAATGAGTCCATCTTTATGCAATCCTTTTAAAAATTGGGTGGTAAAGAAGGGATTGCCTTGGGTTTTCTGATATACCAACTCCGATAGAGGAACAGCCCACTCTACGGGACAACTGAGGGTGTCAGCAACCAATTGATTGATATGACCTGTGGATAGGGGGGCAAGGGTAATTGTGGAAATGGTTGTGTTTTGCTGCTCTAATTCCCCCAAACAGAGGATGAACGGATGGGAGGGAGAGACTTCATTATCTCGATAGGCTCCCAACAGGAGCAAATATCCGGTCTGACTCTCTCCCACCAATACTTTCAATAAGTTTAAGGAGGCTGAATCTGCCCATTGCAAGTCATCGATAAAGAGGGTTAAGGGATGTTCTATTGTGGTGAAGACGGCGATAAATTTCTCAAACAGAAGGTTAAAGCGGTTCTGAGCTGCCGTGCCTTCAAGTTCCGGGACGGGAGGCTGTTCTCCGATAACGCGTTGCAGTTCGGGAATGACATCTATGAGAACTTGTCCGCTCTCTCCCAGAGCTTTGAGGATTTTGGCTTTCCAGTTGGCTAATTCAACATCGCTTTCTCCTAATAGTTGCCCTATCAAACTGCGGAAGGCTTGTACGAAGGCACTAAAGGGAATGTTGCGATTGAATTGGTCGAATTTGCCTTTGATGAAGTAGCCTCGCTGCCGCACGATGGGTTTGTGAATTTCGTTAACGACTGCGGTTTTGCCGATGCCGGAGAAACCCGCCACTAGCATCATTTCTGTCGTACCTGCTGCTACCCTGTCAAAGGCTGAAAGTAAGGTTTGTACTTCTGTTTCCCGTCCGTAGAGTTTTTCCGGGATGAGGAAGCGATCGCATAGATCCCGTTTTCCTAACTCAAACACCTCAATTTTTCCTGTTTCTTGCCATTGGGAAAGACATCTTTCCAGGTCGTATTTTAATCCCGAAGCAGTCTGATAGCGATCCTCCGCATTCTTAGCCATCAATTTCATCACAATATCGACTAAGGGAGTTGGGAATCGGGAGTCGGGAGTAGAGGGGGGAGATTTGGCAATATGTGCATGAACCAATTCCATCGGATCGTCAGACTCGAAAGGTAAACGTCCCGTTAGGAGTTGGTAAAAGGTGACTCCGAGGGAATAAAAATCGCTGCGATAGTCGATGCCTCGGTTCATCCGTCCGGTTTGTTCGGGGGAAATATAAGCTAGAGTTCCTTCTAAAACATTCGGAGTTTGTAGGGTTTGGGTTTCTTTGGCTAATAGTGTAGAAATACTGAAGTCAATGAGTTTAACTCGTCCGCTTTCTCGATGAATCAGTATATTGGCGGGTTTGATATCTTTATGAATCACACGATTTTGGTGCAGTTGGTGCAGTGTTTCCGCAAGTTGAATGGCAATATCGAGGAATTGGGCGATGGAATACTTATCCTCTGCGGCCTCTTGCAAAGAAACACCGCCAATATCTTCCATAATTAAAGTATAGCGATTCTCGTAGCGTTCTAGGGCAATGGGTTTGACAATGCCTTCTATCTCTAGATTTTTGGCGATCGCGTACTGATTGCGAAATTGGACTAATTCGTTAAAGGAAGGATATTCATGACCCATCAATTTGATAATGACAGATTGCCCATTCTCAAGATTTTGACCGCGATAGACGAGGGTGCGATCGCTTTGGTGAATGAGTTTGAGAGCTCGATAATTGCTAATTTGGGGAAGGTCGATCGAGATAGCGCTCATTATTCTTTTCTGGATGGAGATGTATAGATATATTATGATAGCTCCATTTAACCAAAAAATTGTGAAAAACTCGTGAAGTTTATGCCCTATTCAGAATTTTTTGGCAGAGCAGCGAAGGCAATAATGTTTAACTTAAAGGTAGAGAAATAATAAATTCCGTACCTTTGCCCAATTCAGAATCGCAAGCGATCGCGCCGCCGTGTTTTTTTGTGATGATTTGATGGGCGATCGCCATGCCCAAACCCGTCCCTTTACCCACTTCTTTGGTCGTAAATCCCTGCTCGAAAATTCGCGCTTTTACCTCTTCGGGCATTCCCGTTCCGTTATCAACAATGCTAGCAATAACACTCTTTTTCTCCTCCCTGAACTCTGTGGTAATAGTAATACAATTGGGGGCTTTTTCTATCTCTTGAAAAGTTTTTCCCGCATTGCTTTCATCCAACGCATCGATCGCATTGGCTAATAAGTTCATAAACACTTGATTAATTTGTCCGGCGTAACATTTCACTGCCGGAATGTTACCGTAATTTTTGATGATTTCAATCTTCGGGCGTTTTTCGTTGGCTTTGAGGCGATATTTTAAAATTAAGAGCGTGCTATCGAGGCCTTCGTGCAAATTAAACTCGATTTTGGTATCGGTATCGGTGCGGGAAAAGGTTCGCAGAGATGTACTGATGTTACCGATACGCTCCACGCCTTCTTGCATGGATGCAATGGTTTGAGGGATATCCTCCAGCAGGAAATCGAGATCCAATTCCTCGATCGCTTCGGCCAGTTGGGGACTGGGTTCGGACAACTCTTGGCGATATCCGGCTACAATTTCGGACAAGTCAGCGAGATTATCTTGCAGGATTTTGACATTACCACCGATGAAACCCAAAGGATTATTGATTTCGTGAGCAACCCCAGCAACTAGATTGCCCAAGGTTGACATTTTTTCATGTTGAACCAATTGCATTTGCGACGCTTGCAAGTCCTCCAAGGCTTGGGTTAAATCCCGAGTGCGCTGTTCGACTTGCTGCTCTAGGTTAAGGGTCAAGTTTCGCACCTGTAAATGAGTTTTCACGCGGGCGAGAACTTCTGCCTCGCGAAAAGGTTTCATAATGTAATCGACGGCTCCGAGGGCAAATCCTTGGGTGATGCTCTCGTCATCCGATAAGGCGGTAATAAAAATGATGGGAATGCTGGCTGTATCCGGGTTGGCTTTAATCTGCCGACAGATTTCAAAGCCGTCGATGCCGGGCATTTGAATATCGAGGAGGATGAGATCGGGAATATAGGTTTGCAAGCGTTTGAGGGCGCGCTCTCCATTGGTTACGGCGGCCACAGTATAACCCGCAGAAGATAGGGTGTCCGCAACCACTCGTAAATTGGCTGGCGTATCGTCAACTACTAAAATTTCGGCTTTTTTATCCATTATATTCTCCTTCTGTGAGATATTGTTGTAAACAGTTTTCAATCTCCTCGGTGGCAAATTGGTCGGCGAGGTCGAGTAAGGGTTTCGCGAAGGGGATATAGGCCGAATCCTTGCGGATCAGTATTTCTAGGGATTCGCATAAATCATGAATCCTATCTTGCCGGGCAAAATCTAAGAGGGTGGTGAGAATGGCAGGGATGGGCGGAACAATTTGTGTTGGGGTTGACTCCGATCCCCTATCCCCATCTTCTCGGTTTTCATAAATCCATTGTAAATCCAAGCATTTCGAAACCATTGTCAACAACTCTCGCGCATCGACGGGTTTTTTTAGGAAGTAATCCCCGCCTGCGTCGATCGCTTTGTGTCGATCCATTTCGCTGACGGAAGCGGAAGAGACAATCACAATCTGATGGCGTAAGTCTTCTGAACTGCGGATCTGTTTGATGAACTCAAAACCATTCATGACGGGCATAGCGAGATCGCTTACAATTAAATCCGGTTGGCTCTCCCGTAGTTTTTCGAGAGCCTCGCGACCATTGGCCGCTTCGACGATCTGAAAACCAAGGGGTTCGAGTAAGTGGGAGAGAACCGAGCGGTTTTCCCAGCGATCGTCTACCGCGAGAATCGTCCGTTGCCGGCCTTTGTAGCCGATGATGCGATCGCTCACTTCTAAACTAACCTGTTGTGCCGCCCAATCTGTCGCGAGGGGTAAGGAAACAGAAAAAGAAAATTCACTTCCTCGACCCAATGTGCTGCTCACTTCTATCTTACTGCCCATCATGTTAACAATTTGCTGGGAGATTGCCAGCCCGAGTCCCGTGCCTTCGGATTGCTTTTGGCGATCGCCCACCTGCTCGAACGCCTTAAACAGTTTGGTTAAATTTTCTGGGGCGATGCCCACGCCCGTATCGATCGCTTGAAAGGATAATTCTACATGGGTTTCGTCCTGTTCCAATATATCCACCCGCAAGATAACAGACCCCGCATCTGTAAATTTAATGGCGTTACCCAGTAAATTGATGAGTACTTGACGCAGGCGTTTTTCATCGGCTTCCACCCCATTGGGCAAGCGCTTGCAGGGCTGATAAATAAAGTTGATGCCTTTCTGGTCGGCTTTAATTCTGCACATTTCCACGACACTCTGAAGTAGGGCGGGTAAATACAGGGGAATGGGGTTCAGTTCGAGCTTGCGGGCCTCGATTTTGGCCAGATCCAGCACGTCATTAATCAAGTTGAGGAGATGGTTGCCGCATTGATACATAATCCCGATCTTTTCTTGTTCTTTGGGGGCGATCTCTTTAGATCGATTTAAGATTTGGGCATAACCGAGAATGCCGTTGAGGGGAGTCCGCAACTCGTGGCTCATATTGGCGAGAAATTCGCTTTTGGCTTGGTTGGCAACTTCTGCTTGTTCTTTGGCGATTTCCAGTTCGGCAGTTCGCTCCTGCACGCGTTGTTCTAAATCTTCTACTAATACTTTTAATTGTGCGGCCATTTGGTTAAATGTTCGGGCCAGCAATCCCACTTCGTTTTCGGTCATGATAGGGGCAGTTTGACTTAAATCCCCGGCTGCTAGAGATTCTGCGGCTTGACTAATCGCCACGATGGGACGGACGATCTGGCGAGAGAGTAAATAAACTCCCACTAACAAAACCGCCGCCGAAAGCAAGCCAATAACAAAGATATTACGTGCCAGTTGTCGGGCTGGGGCAAAGGCTTCGGCTTGAGAAATTTCGGCGAGTAGGGCTAATTCTTGCTCGGGCAGCCAACGATATACCCCGACAACGGGAACACCTGCATAGTTCTTGTAGAGTCCAAAACCATTTTGACGTTCGATCGCGCGATCGATTCCCATGCTCCTAATTGGGTCTTGGGAGTCTAGATTGTCTTCCCTGTCTCTAGAGATAAAAATAGCCCCTTTTTTGCTGTCAGCCACTAAATAAGTTTCTGCGGTGTCTCCTAATCCCGTATTATTGCGAATGAGAGTATCGATATCGGCTAAGTCCAAATCCACGGCGATCGCGCCCATTTGGATTTGTTCTTCATCGACCATGGGTGTGGCTAAGGTAATTGCAGATTTACCGGTGATGGGAGAAATATAAAAGTTGGGAACGATCGCATTGAGTGTCTCTGATGTTAAAAAGGTGGCCGGGGACCCATTGGGACGATATCTGCCTTTGATTTCTGGATTTTGGGCATCAAAGATCGTGTAGCTTCCTCTCTCGGTGAAGCGGATATTCTGTAAATTCGCTTTGATACTCGTCCAGTCATTGAGATATTGTCGAAGCCCTCTCTCGGCTTCTTCATAAGTGAGTTCTGAGGGATCTGTTGTTAACAAAGTTGCCATCGCTTTACGGATGGGAAGATAGCGAGCGATGATGAGAATATCTTGAATCTGATTGTCAACCCATTCGTCGAGTTGGGCGCTTTTTAATGTAGTTGTGACCGTTAGACGATCGACGACCTCTTCGGTCAGAGATTGTCGGGCTTGATTGTAGACCGCAAAGGCAACAATACCCGTGGCGATCGCCGACAACAGGGAAAAATAACTGGTTAATTGCACTAAAAGACTTTTTCTCATCGGGAATGCCATGATGTTTCTTTTTATTGAGAATTATTTTTAATAAGTAATTTATTGTATCTCGCAGAATGGGGCTTGTTTGGGTCAGTCAATAATTTCCTGAATGCGAGCGATCGCCCCATCTGCGGCTTCTTCTGGAGAAACACCCTCTCGCAGGATCTGTTCTAAAGCAGTTGTGAATATCCTTTCCTTGCTAATTTCCGCGTAAGCTGGATTCAGGATACTCGGATAGGGCTGAATATTTTTACTTGCAGAGATAATTTGCACTGCTTCTAAGTGAGGATCTCTTCGATCGGGAAAATGCGGCAACAATTGCCCCATCTCTTGTTCGTTCAACAGTTGGAGATTTTCGGGTTTTCCCACATAAGCAAGAAATTGTTTTGCCGTTGCTAATTGCTTGCTATTGGCAGGAATAATGATATAAGATTGTCCGACAAAGATTTTAAAAGGATTGCCATTGACCGTATTCGGCCAGTGCGAGACGGTGACAATCTCATTAAGATAGCGGTTTCTCGCTGTTTGAGTATAAGGGGTGTCTGGCTGATTCTGAGTGGTGGGAATAGAGAGCGTCGGATTAGTCACGAGCAAGCATTGGCGATCGAGAAAGTGGTAATTGTTGTCTGCATTCGTCCACTCCATCGCCCTGGGGGGAATGTATCCACCGCGATATAAATCCGATAACTGAGAGAGGGCATCGATCAATCCTTGACGATTTTCCGGGCGATCGAGGACTAATTTGCCCTCATTATCAAAGATATTCGCATTATGACCGTGAAGAAATTGCAAAACGGCTTCGGGGCCATCATTTGACTCTTTATTAAGTGTGATGCAAAAACTGGCAATATTGGTTTCTCCTAACTGGTGCAATCGATCCCGCGCATCTTGCCAAAATGACCAAAAACCCTGCCAATCTTGGGGAATATCGCTGGCTTTGAGTCCGAGGCGATCGAGATAAGGTTTCCAATAGTGAATATTAAACGTCTTCATCTCTCCGATAGGAATACCATAGAAGCTACGCCGATTAATAGTCTTGTTTAAATAAGTCGCTCTCTCTAAAACGCTTGGCTTGAATGAATCTCGGATGGGTTGAATAATATCGGAAACATCAGCTAACTTTCCCTCCCAAGCTAATCGAGCTGTAATGCGAGAGTTTTCGTGCATGAAAGCAATATCAGGAGAATTATCCCGCGCGATCGCATTTTCGAGTTGGTCGTCGCTAGATTCTGGGGTTAACTGTAACGTGGTTTGAATCCCAGAACTTTTTTCCCACTCGCGAACGAGCCGTGCGATCGCGTTACTCCCTCCACTAACATATGCCTGCTGCCACCAGATCACAAGTGACTCGTTTTTGCTTGCCCCGGACTCTACCTCCAAATCTGCGATCGTGGATTCACTGGGAGACTGAACTCGAGAAAGCGAGTAACTCGCCAATCCTACGGTTGAGCCAAACAGAGAGAAGAAGAGAATGATAGCTCTAATTTTCATAGGAAATGTTCTTTTATAAGGTTTGAATATGAGGCTAATTGACATTTAATCTCAACTAGCTATCATAGGCCTTCTCATTGCAAACTTTGGTCTTTTTTTAATAAATACTTAATCTTTAAGCAAAGAAACCATCGATTCCCTTCGGATGTGGGTTAGAGTTTCCTGTAAAGATTGGTTGAGTAATCCGTTTAATTTAGAGGTAGAGAAATAATAAAGTCCGTACCTTTCCCTAATTCTAATTGACAAATAATCGCGCCACCATGTTTTTCGGTTATGATTTGATAGGCGATGGTGATTCCCCATCCCTTTCCCGATTTTTTTGTCGTAAATCTTAGCTCGCAAATCTTCTCTTTTCTCCTTTCGGACATTTCCGTTCTATAAATTCCTAAACCCCGATTAAGTTGCCATGGCACGAGGGAACAATAATCTGACTCCTTTGGCAAGTTTTTTACAATCTTGGGTTATAACTAAACTAGGGTTTAACCTAGAGAAAAGCCTTGACTGAAATTTAAAATATTACTATTCTAGTAAATTTTAAGAGGATAAGTTTGTGATAGTCAAACTGAATAAGTCATATGCGAACAACCGAGGCTGGAAATTTATTGTTGCGATCGCCATTATCATTCCCGTTGCGATCTTGGGGATTGAGCATCTCCATCGTTCGGCCGAGCGTCTCGTTCGCAACGGACAAGATATTCTGCGCTTGCAGGCAATTGCCAATCGTCTGGATGCGTTAGAATGGCGTGCCATCTCCGCTCGGGCGGTGGAGTCGGAATTGGAAGAAGCGATCGCGGAGAATCGAGAGCAAGCCAAGATTGTAATGACTCACTTACAAGAGGATAGAAGCCTTAGCGAGTCATTACAAAGAGTTGAATCGGCTTATCAAACTTACGAGATCGCAGTCGATAAACTTTTAACATTACTCAAAAATGACGATCTCCAAGAAGCCCTCGAAGTTGATGAAAATGAAGTCGATCCGAGTTTTGAAGAATTACACGCGATTATCTTAGCCGAAACCGAATCGTTTGCCAATCTTGCTGCAAATTTTAAACTTGTTGCATTTTGGGGAGTTCGTCTGATTGGTCTATTTTTAACAATTACGATCGTAGTATTATTACGACAATTTTCCAAGGTCAATCAACAAATGCAACGCATGATTGCCGAAAATGCCGAACGACGAGAACAAGTACTACAACAAGAACAGCAGGTTTTAGAAGAGAAAATTGCCGAACGCACCCGCACCCTGCACGATACCAATCAACAACTCGAACAAGCTCTCAGCGATCTCCAAGACTCCCAACTCCAAGTTATTCAAAATGAAAAAATGGCGACTTTAGGTAATTTAGTTGCCGGAGTTGCTCACGAAATTAATAATCCCGTCGGTTTTATCAATGGTAATATTAGTGCCGCCCGAGAACATCTCCAAGATTTATTAACTGCCTTCACGCTTTATCAACAAGAATATCCCACTCCCTCTCCCGAGTTTGCCGAAGAACTAGAAGAACTAGACATCGATTTTATTCGCCAAGATTTCCTCGACCTCATTACATCCATGCAGCCCGGAATCGATCGCATCGCAAAAATCAGCGCATCATTGCGGATTTTCTCCCGCTCTGACGTAGAAAAAAAGATATCTTTTGATGTGCATGAAGGGATTGATAGCAGTCTCTTGATTTTAAAATATCGCCTCAAAGCCAACGATCTCCGCCCCGAAATTCGACTGCTTAAAGACTATGGAGATTTGCAACTCATGCAAGGCTATCCCGGCCCATTAAACCAAGTCTTTAGGAATATTTTTGCCAATGCAATCGACGCAATTGACGAGATCTGCGATCGCGATTCTTTTCGAGACTCAGACGATAATCCTTTTCAGATTTGTATCAAAACGGAACAAAAAGAAAAAAAGACTATCATTAGTATTTCCGACAATGGTAGAGGAATGAGTGAGGCAACCCAAGAGAAAATGTTCGAGCAAGGATTTACCACGAAAGGCGTGGGAAAAGGGACGGGATTGGGGATGGCGATCGCCCGTCAAATTATCGAAGACAAACACGGGGGAGCAATCTCTTGTCATTCGAAATTGGGTCAAGGTACGGAATTCCTAATTTCCCTACCTTGGAGTTAACTCCCAAAAATGTTGTCTTTGATTTTCGCCCATTCAATTTTGAAATGCAACGGGTTATTCGGTATTGCGTTTTTTTCAATCAAGAGCAAGGCAAAATAATGATAAATTCCACACCTTTGCCTAATTCAGAATGACAAGCGATCGCACCACCATGTTTTTCGGTAACGATCTGATGAGCGATCGCCATGCCTAAACCCGTTCCTTTGCCAATTTTTTTGGTCGTAAATCCTTGGTCGAATATTTTGTCTTTAATTGCCGCACTCATGCCTTTCCCATTATCAGCAATACAAACCTTTATTTTTCCGTCTTGGCTTTCGGTTTTAATCTGAATGTGTTGGGGATTTTCTCCGATCTTTTCAAAAGAAGATTCCTCTGCGACTTCATCAAAAGCATCGATCGCGTTGGCTAAAATGTTCATAAATACTTGATTGAGTTGCCCCGGAAAACATTCAATTGCGGGAAAATTCCCGTATTCTTTGATAATGTGAATAGCGGGACGATATTGATTGGCTTTCAGTCGATATTTGAGAATTAACAATGCGCTTTCAATTCCATCATGAAGATTGGCATAGGCTTTCTTTTCGGTATCGACGCGGGAAAAATTTCGCAAGCCGGTACTGATACTTTTTATCCGGTCGATCGCTTCCTCCATAGAGTCGAACAATTTGGGGAAATCTTGGGTGAGAAACTCTAGATCGATATCTTCCGCTTTTTCAATAATTTCATCGGCCGCATCGGGGTAATATTTTTGATAGAGTTCGATGTATTCAAAAAGATCGCTCATATAACTGCGACCATTGGGCATACTACCATTGAGGAAACCAATAGGATTGTTAATTTCATGGGCGACTCCAGCAACGAGATTGCCTAGGGATGCCATTTTTTCGCTCTGTATCATTTGCAGTTGCGATTGCGTCAGTTGTTTCCGGGCAATCTGCAATTTAGAGGTACGATCTTGCACCTGTTCTGCCAATTGTCGGGAAAACAGATGAAGATTGATATGAGTTTTAACTCGCGCTAATAGCTCGACCTCTCGAAAAGGTTTAGTAATATAATCGACTGCCCCCAAAGAGAATCCTTTGATAATACTTTCAGTATCCGATAAAGCAGTAATGAAAATAATCGGAATGTTCGCAGTTTCGGGATTTGCTTTAATCTGCCGACAGGTTTCAAAACCATCGATGCCGGGCATTTGTATGTCCAACAAAATGAGAGCCGGAACTTTTTTTTGCAACCATCTGAGGGCGCGATCGCCACTGGTCACAGTCGAAACCATATAACCGACAGATGACAGAACCTCCATCAGAATTTCTAAGTTGGCGGGGGTATCATCTACCGCTAAAATTTTAGGACGATCGTTCATTAACAGGCTTCTCCATTAAGTATTGTTCTAATAATTCTTCAATTTCTTCAGTCTGAAATTGTTTGGCTAATTGTTGAATGGGTTCGACAAAAGGCGTATATCCTTTATCGGTTGCCAATAATGCTTCGAGTTGTTCTCGCAATCGTCCGATTTCAGCCATCCGAGCGTGTTCTAAGAGGGCTTCTAAAGTTTGACGCGATGGCAGAACCATTACTTGGGGTAAGGATTCGGTATCGCTAGAGTCCTCTTGGGGTTCCTGAATCCATTCTAAAGACAAGTGAGCGGCCAATAGTTGCAAGAGAATATCAGCATCTACGGGTTTGGGCAGAAAATCATCACCCCCGCTTTCTTGTGCCATCTGTTGGTCGATTTGAGCCACCGATGCGGAGGAAACAAGGATTTTACTCTGGGCTAGGGCTGCATCCTTGCGAACTTGTTTTAAGAATTCAAAACCATCCATTACCGGCATTGCTAGGTCGGTAATAATTAGATCGGGGGAGGTGGAACGGAGTTGTTCCAAACCCTCTCGACCGTTTTCGGCTTCAATAATTGTGAAGTCTAAGGGTTCTAAAAGATTTTGCAATACGGCCCGGTTTTCCCAGCGATCGTCAACGATCAAAATCGTGCGCCGATCGCCTTGATAACCCATAATGCGATCGCTTCCTTTCATTCTCTGTTGTTGTGCCCAGTCTTTAGCGAGAGGGAGTTGCAGGGTAAAGGAAAACTCACTCCCTTTACCCAATTCACTCTTCACTTGAATGCGATCGCCCATTAACTGTACGATACGCTGACTGATGGCTAAACCAAGTCCAGTACCTTCGGCTTGTTTTTTGCGATCGCCCACCTGCTCGAAGGCTGCAAATAATTTGTTCAGATCGGCTTCCGCGATGCCGATACCAGTATCGATCGCCCGAAATAAGAGAGATGTATTCATCTTGGATTGCTCGATAACATCCACCTGCAAAGTCACAGACCCCGAATCGGTAAATTTGATAGCATTCCCCAGCAGATTGAGCAACACCTGCCGCAATCGCTTTTCATCAGTTTTGACCCCTTCAGGCAAGCGAGAACTCGGTTGATAGACAAAATCGATCCCTTTTTGGTCGGCTTTGATTTTGCACATTTCTACCACGCTCTGCAACAGTGAAGGCAGGTGGAGGGGAGTGGGAGCAAGTTCGAGTTTGCGTGCTTCGATTTTGGAGAGGTCTAATACATCGTTGATAAGAGTGAGTAAATGAGAGCCACATTGATAAATTATCTTGATCCCGTTGAGATCTCGCTCCTCTAAGGTTTTACTCCGCCTGAGAATTTGAGAATAACCCAGAATCCCATTAAGCGGGGTGCGGAGTTCGTGGCTCATATTTGCCAAAAAGTCACTTTTGGCTTGATTGGCTCGATCTGCGGCTTCTTTTGAACGTTGTAATTGCTTCTGTTTGAAGATTTGTACTTGTTGGAGAATCGCGATCGTTGCAAAGATCGATCCGGCGACCACTAAAGCGATCGCGTCTAGGGGTCTGAGTTGAGATTCGATATTCTCGCGGGGAATCACCAGAGCAATCGACCAATCGGCTTCTGCGATCGGGACGCGGGCCAGATAAACAGTTTTTCCGTCGATCTCCATGAGTTCGATCCCCCTTTCTTGCTTTTGGCTGAGAGATTGAAAATCGAGGTTTGCGTCCTTTTCTGCAATGCGATCGTCAGCAAAAATAATCGGCGTACCGTCTGAGTTTACAGCAAAGGCATAACTTCCCTTTCCATATTTCAAGTTAGTCACCACATCGGTCACTTGTTCGACCGACATGATGCCGTGAAGTTGACCGAGAGGGGTTCGATCTGCCGATGGAACGGGGGCAGCAACCACGACGATCTGAATGCCTAGACTGCGAGAAGTCACGGGATCGGAGACATCCGTTTGCCCCGTCATTGCAATTTGAAATATCTTGTGATCTTTGAGGTTCTTATTTTCAGCGAATCCGACTTTAGTATTGTAGTAAGAACCATCGGGATTAACCATTGCAAAAAAGAAAAAATCTTTTAATCTTGCCTCTTCCGATCGCAAATAAGGTTCGACTCGAGACCAATCCATCGTTTGCAATGTTGGGCTACTCGCAATAGCAGTATTTTCGGCTTTTTGAGTGGCCAGCCATCTATCAATTTCATCTACGCCTTGTTGCACTTCTAAGATGGCGTTTTGCTTTAAGCTATCGAGAAAAGAATGGCGCAACAGTCGATAGCTGTAATAAGTTGCAAAGCTAACGGCTAAGGTCGTCCCAACAACAATTATTTTCACAATTAAATTATTGTCTGTACCGTTATCTGTACGGCCGTTTTGAGTTACGTTTCTAGCTGGACTTTCTGGATATCTAGTTGGATTCAAGGGATAGATTCTCATAGTTGATTGTACTCCCGATTAATCCAAGTCTAAGCAAAGATTGTGAAAAAGTTGTGAAAATAAACGCGGGACTGACACAGGGTAAAAATACTTAGAGCAAATCCGGATGATTAATCGTAATTTGGGAGAAAGGTCGCAATGCTTGCGCCCCTACTGTAGGGAGTGTATTGCATACGCCCTCTTATTTGGGTTGATTAAACGGATTCAATCTACAAGATTGCCTTGACAGACTACTAGGAAAAAATAGGAATATTTATTTTAAAGGTAGAACAATTTGTAACTCTGTACCTCGATCGAGTTCCGAATAACAGGCGATCGCGCCCCCATGTTTTTCGGTTACGATTTGATAGGAGATCGCCATGCCCAAACCCGTCCCTTTTCCCACTGCTTTTGTTGTAAATCCCTGCTCGAAAATTCTAGCTCTGACTTCTTCTGGTATTCCGACTCCATTATCAGAAATTGCGATCGTAACGCTCTCTTTTGCTTCAGAAAATTTCGTGCTAATAGTAATGCAATTCGGAGCAGTTTCAATTTGTGTATAGGTTTTTCCTTGATTGCTGTCATCGATCGCATCGATCGCATTAGCTAAAAGATTCATAAACACTTGATTCATTTGTCCGGGATAGCATTGGATGGGGGGAATATCTTCGTAATTTTTGATAATTTCAATCCCGGGGCGGTTCTCGTTGGCTTTGAGGCGATATTTCAAAATTAACAGCGTGCTATCAAGCCCTTCGTGAACATTAAACTCGGTTTTCGTATCTGCATCCGTGCGAGAAAAGGTTCGCAGAGATGTGCTGATATTGCGAATGCGCTCTATTCCGGTTTGCATCGATGTCAGGGTTTTCGGCATATCCTCCAATAGATAATCGAGTTCTAATTCTTCAATCTCATCGGCGAGTTCCGGGCTGGGATTCGGATATTCTCGGCGATAGCCGTTAATAATAACGCATAAATCCTGCAAATACTCTTGCATCATCGTAATATTACCAACCAGAAAGCCAACAGGGTTGTTGATTTCATGGGCGACTCCTGCCACTAAATTCCCCAAGGTTGCCATTTTTTCATTCTGCACCAATTGCAACTGTGCTTGTTGCAGGTCGGTGAAGGCTTGTCGTGCTTGTCGGTACAGTCGCGCATTGGTTAAGGAGATGGCTGCTTGAGCGCAGAGTGCATCTAATAAGTCTATGCGATCGCGTGTAAACGCATCGGCAGTGAGGCGATTTTCTAAGTAGAGAATGCCGATTAAATTTCCACGTTCGAGTAAAGGCAAACAGAGCAAACTTTGCGGAGAGAAACGCAGTAAATAATTATCCGTCGCAAATTGAGTTCGTGCGCTTTTCGCATCTAACAGGACTGTTTCTGTCGTGCGTCGGACATAGTTAATCAATCCTGCGGGTAAGTCTGGATAATCATCGAAGGGCAGGGATTGATGGAGCAAATCCAATTGTAATTCTTTTTTTGCATCGGTGCGAATGGCGATCGCTTCGATCGTCAAACCCGTTTCGTTAGTTAATAATAATGCCCCTTTGGTGGCTCCGGCATTTTCGAGAATAATCTTCATTAAGGTAGCAAGCAGGCGATCGAGTTCAATTTCCCCTGAAAGGGTGCGGGAGGCTTTCAAGAGGGAGGAAAAATCGAGAATCGAAGCAAGATTACTCATCGTTGCGGTTTGAGAATGAGAATTGCTCGTAAGTGTAGAAATCGTCGCGGTTGCCGACGAGGAAGCGCGATCGCGAAGCCACCCATCGCGAAGCCACCCATCGCGTTGTAAAATTGGCTTTAATAGTTCGGGATAGCGTTGTTCGAGATCGGTGGTTTTGGCTTTTGCACCCCATTGGGTGTAACAATAGTAGGCTTCTTGCATATATAAAGAAGCCTCTTTAGTTCGTCCCTTGGACTGAGCGGAGCCGAAGTCCCAGTCAAGATAAAACTTGGCAAAAAGTTCGTTCGCAAGGGCTTCTTCTTGGATATATTCATTTTCCTTCGCCCCGGCGATGGCGCGATCGTAGCATTCTATGGCTTCCAGTTTTTCACCTAAAATACGACACTTTTCTGCCTCTATTAAATCAACTTTATGTTGGTAATTCATGGGAGCATGAGAAGCCCAATGTTGTTGCATTATAATTTGGTTCTGCTCAACTTGCTCCAATCGCTCTGCTCTTTTTTCGGATGATGAATCCAGAGAGGCTAAAGCGATTAAAGAATCATAGAAATAAAAGGCAGCCTCCCCCACAGAACCCGTTCCCACTTCAAAATAAGGTTTGATGGCAGTGCTGTAGTTTTGAGCCGATTCAATATCTCCAAATAAGTAACAGAGCATCAGTTTCAATAAGTAGAAGAAATAAAGCCCATTTAAATCCTTCGCTTCCTGCATTTGCTGTAGGGATTTCGTTTCCTGAAAGGCTTCTCCTGATAGTTGAGTGGGATGCTCTGATTCCCCCAGCAAATTTAACGTCGCTTGCCTGTGAAGTTGGCAGTAATAGGCTGATGTTAATTGATTGAACTGTATTAAAGCATTACCGTAGATAGATGTTTCCTGACGTAAAGTTGACAGAAGTTGATTGCACCAAAAAGAAACAAGACAAAAAAGGTAGGCGGTATATCCAGCAAATTCTAGGTTGCCGATTTCTAGGGCGGTTTCATATCCTTCTCGCAGGACGGGAAGCATGGTTCGCATGGGAAACTTGCGGTGTAAAATACAAGACCCGACTGCACTAGCAACCTCGGGTTGAATCGCTTTCGCCTTGAGCTTAGAGACAACTTGGAGTCCTAACCGACCGAATCGTACTCCTGTATCGACTTCTTGCAACAGCTTGCAAGCAATCAGACCATAACAGGAATAGCTGTAAGCGGAGGCTGGTGCATTACCGTATTCGAGGGATAATTGAATCGTGGCGCATACCAGTAGGGGGAATAAAGAGGGGCAAGACAGGAAAACCGCAGGCATAATGCCATTGGCAATTTGCACGATGGCACTATATCGGGCATCGCTCATTCGAGGTAGATTGACTAAACTTTCAATATCCCGATCGCCCATGAGTTGGCGAACCTCGGCAATCCCCTGTCGAACATCTTCTTCTGTTGGCGATTCGGGAAAAGCGATCCCTAACTTTTCTAGGAAGTCTAGGGCGATGGCGATCGCTTCAATCAGTTGGTGCTGGGAGGCAGAGGCTTGAATTTTAAGACGATAAACGCGAACGCAATCGAGCAAAGAGCGCGATTGCGTCACGATCTCTTCAATAAAGCGTTCCATCGATTCGAGATCGCCACAGAGAAAGGCCAGTTCGGCCATCAAATCATAAAAGGCGAGACTGAGATCGTACTGGTGCTGCCAAGCTGTTTTCCTCAGTAAGGATAAGCCCGTTTCTGCATATTCTCGTCCAGCTTCATAGGCAGTGGCATTTCTAGCTCTGCGACAGGCAATGAGGTTCAGTTGCGCTAGTTCGTCTCGTTCTTGTTGTTGGGTCATTAAGGCGATCCCGTAGTTCAATTGATTGACAAGAACAAAAACACTATCCTCTCTGGCTTCTGGAGGAATCTGTTGCAGCAGCAGTTGTCCGATACAGTAATGGGTTTTTTGTTTTTGCGATTCGGGAATCAAAGAATAGGCCGCTTGTTGGACGCGATCGTGCAGAAAGCGATAACCCACCGCGATCTCTTCCCCTTTCTCTTCGTCTTGTTCCCATCCTTGAAAAAACTTGTAGGCTTCGCTCTGGGGTAGAATCAAGCCTTCTGCCAAGGCACTCCACAGATTGGCAGCCACTTCCTCGGATGGGATTTCGCAAATAATGGCTAAGGTTTCCAAGTCAAATTGGTTGCCGATACAGGCGGCTAATTTCAGCGCGTTTTGGGTCGCTTCGGGTAACTTATACAACCGTCCTACCATAAATTCCACCACATCATCGGTAAGCGCGGCATCTCGCACCTGCACTAAATCGCATTCCCAATATCCCAAATTCGGGTTAAAGACAACTAACCCATCGACCTGCAATCCTTTTAAGAACTGAACGGTAAAGAAAGGATTGCCTTTGGTTTTCTGATAAACTAAATACGTTAAAGGCTCGGCTCGCTTGACCGAACAACTGAGAGTTTCCGCTACCAATTGATTGATACGATCAACCGATAAAGGCGCTAGAGTAATCGTCGAAATTGTCGTTTGTTGTCGTTCCAATTCCGCCAAGGCTAACATCAAGGGATGGGCGGGGAAGACTTCATTATCTCGATATGCCCCTAACAGGAGCAAATATCCCCTGCGACTCTCTGCCATCAGCACTTTCAGCAAGTTTAACGATGCCGAGTCCGCCCATTGCAAGTCATCGAGAAAAAGAGTTAAGGGATGCTCTTGGGTGGTGAAGACAGCGATAAATTTCTCAAACAGAAGGTTAAAGCGGTTCTGAGCCGCATTGCCTTCGAGTTCTGGCACTGGAGACTGTTTGCCAATGATGCCTTCGAGTTCGGGAATCACATCAATGAGAACTTGCCCATTTTCTCCCACTGCGGTGAGGATTTTGGTTTTCCAGGTTGCTAATCTCGTATTGGATTCTGCCAGTAGTTGCCCCATCAAGTCTCGGAAGGCGCTGACGAAAGCAGAGAAAGGAATATTGCGGTTGAATTGGTCGAATTTCCCTTTGATAAAGTAGCCTTTCTGCCGCACGATGGGTTTGTGAACTTCGTTAACAATGGCGGTTTTACCAATGCCTGAATAGCCTGCCACGAGAATGATTTCGGTATTTCCTCGGGCGACTCTTTCAAAGGCATTCAGTAGGGCTTGGACTTCCTTTTCTCTGCCGTAGAGTTTTTCGGGGATGAGGAAGCGATCGCAAATATCCCGCTCTCCCAACTCAAACAGGCCAATTTCTCCCGTTTCTCGATATTGCCTTTGGCATTTTTCCAAATCATATTTAAGTCCGAGGGCGCTTTGATAGCGATCTTCGGCATTTTTGGCCATTAATTTCAAGACAATATTCGAGAGAGTTGTGGGGCAGAATTTTCCTTCCAAACTAATCCAGTTGCAGATCGGTTCTGGATTTTGGGCAATATGGGCGTGAATCACCTCTAAGGGATCGTCGCTATTAAAAGGAATCGTCCCTGCCAGCAGTTCGTAAAATGTGACCCCGAGGGCATAGAAATCGCTGCGATAATCGATACCTCGATTCATGCGTCCGGTTTGTTCGGGGGCAAGATAGGCAAGGGTACCTTCTAAAACATTGGGGGTTTTTACGGTTTGGGTTTCTTTGGGTAATAGGGTAGAAATACTGAAGTCGATTAATTTAACGTGTTGAGTTTCGGGCTGAATCAGAATATTGGCGGGTTTGATGTCTTTGTGAATAATTTGATGCTGATGCAGTTGGTGCAAAATCTCTGCGAGTTGGATGGCTATGTTAAAAAAATGGGATAGCATCAGGGGATTTTTGCCCTTGTATTCTGCTAAAGCGACTCCGCCGATATCTTCCATAATTAGGGCGTAGCCATTTTCGTAGCGCTCTAAGGCGTAGGGTTTAACAATTCCTTCTACTTCTAGATTTTTACTGATGGTGTATTGGTTGCGGAACTGGACTAATTCGTTAAAGGAAGGATATTCATCTCGCATTAACTTGATAACAACCGCTTGCCCATTCTCCACATTTTGACCGCGATAGACGAGGGTACGATCGCTTTTGTGGATCAATTCTTTCCCTTGATAATTGAGAATCTTTGGTAAAACGGTCGAAATGGTACTCATTGATCGTTCTGGATATGGCGATCCGTTTAGTTTAAACAAACATTGTGAAAAACTCGTGAAGGTCTGTAAGAATTTACAATTTTTAAGAACAATGGCGATCGCTTTAGCTGATGGGTAGCGCGATCGCAAATTCCGTCCCTTTTCCGAATTCTGAATGACAAGCGATCGCGCCATTATGTTTTGTTTCTACGATCTGTTTGGCGATCGCCATCCCCAATCCCGTCCCTTTACCTACGCCTTTTGTCGTAAATCCCTGTTCAAACATTCTGGTTTTAACTTCTTCTGGCATTCCCGATCCGTTATCGGCAATTTTAACGATCGCCTGCATTTTGTCCTCGCTTAATTCTGTGGAAATAGTAATACGATTGGGTGTTTTTTCGATTTCCTCATAAGTTCTTCCTTGATTCCCTTCCTCAAAAGCGTCGATCGCATTGGCCAATAAATTCATAAAGACTTGATTGAGTTGCCCCGGATAGCATTTCACGAGGGGAATTTCGCTGTAGTTTTTAACGATCTCAATGGCGGGGCGCTCTTCGTTGGCTTTGAGGCGATATTTAAGGATTAACAGGGTGCTATCGATCCCTTCGCCTAGGTTAAACTCAATTTTCGCATCGGTATCGGTGCGAGAAAAAGTGCGCAGAGATGTACTGATATTGCGAATGCGATTGCAGCCCGATTGCATCGATGCAATCAGTTTGGGGAAATCTTCCGCCACAAAATCCAAATCCAAGTCTTCAATCTTGTCTGCAATTTCATCGGGGAGGGAGGTATTTTCGCGATACAGCGCAAGACCCGCGAGTAAATCTTGCAAATGCTCCCGCGCAATGTCAATATTGCCACTAATAAACCCGAGGGGATTATTGACTTCGTGAGCGACTCCTGTGACTAAATTGCCCAGTGTTGCCATTTTCTCCTTCTGCACTAGTTGCAACTGTGCATTTTGCAGGTCTTTCAATGCCTGTTGCGCTTGTTGATAGAGTCGTGCATTGGTTAAAGATATAGCAGCTTGAGCGCACAAAGCCTCCAATAAGTCCACGCGATCGCGGGTAAACGCATCGGCAGTGAGATGATTTTCTAAATAAAGAATGCCGATTAAATTTCCTCGTTCAAGTAAGGGCAAACAGAGCAAACTTTGGGGAGAATCGCACAGCAAATAATTATCGGTTGCAAACTGAGTTTGGGCGGTTTTGGCATCTAACAGCACGGTTTCGGTGGTGCGTCGAACATAGTTAATTAATCCGATTGGCAAATTTGCATAGTTTTCCAGAGGAATTGATTGATATACCGAATCAAATTGTAATTCATTTTCTCCATCGGTACGAGTGGCGATCGCTTCTATGCTTAATCCCATTTCACTCGTTAATAATAATGCTCCTTTTGTAGCTCCGGCATTTTCGAGAATAATCTTCATGAGGGTGGAGAGCAAGCAATTGAGTTCGATTTCTCCGGATAGGGTTTGGGAGGCTTTCAAGAGAGATGAAAAATCGAGAATCGAGGAAATATTGGCAACCGTTGAGGTTTTAGAATGAGAATTGCTAGTGAGTTTAGGAATGGTAACTGTTGAGGAAGCGCGATTGCGTTGTAAAATTGGCTTTAATAGTTGGGGATAGTGTTGTTCGAGAGTCTCAGTTTTGGCTTTTGCCCCCCAACGAGCATAACAATAGTAGGCTTCCTGCATATGAAGGGCAGCATATTTTTCTTTCCCCTTGGACTGAGCGTTGCCGAAGTCCCAGTCAAGATAAAATTTAGCAAAAAGTTCATTAGCAAGCGCTTCTTCTTGAAGATACCCGTTTTCTTTGGCTCCAGCGATCGCGCGATCGTATAGCTCCATCCCTGCCATTTTCTCGCCTAAAACTCGATGTTTTTCTGCCTCAACCAGACAGTACTTATGTAAATAATTGGCAGGGGCATAACTCGCACAGTGACTTAATCGTTCTTGATTGGTAACAACTGTTTCTAGCAGGGCTTTGCTCTCAGTTTCTGGCTGTAAAGGGAGTTGAGCGATCGCCACGAGAGAACGATAAAAATAGAAAAGCGGAATCAGTGCCGTGCCAGCAGCCCCTTGCAAGTAGTTTTCGGCAATCTCCAAACTCTCAAATGCCCGATTGTACTCCTGAAACAGATAGCAAAGTATCCCCCGATTAAGATTGACATAACACAGCGCGGTCAGATCGTTAGCTTCCTGATGAACGGGCAGCATTTTTATTTCATCATAAGCATTCCCCGACAGCAAATAAGGATTTTCAGAGCGTGCCAATAAGTTCTGAATCGCTTGACGATAGATATCAATATAATTTTTAGAAGAGGCTTGCTTGTATCTTTCTAAGGCTTTGCTATAGATGAGTAATTCTTGGTCTAGATCTGGCAATTCCTTGCCGCTCAGATAGCAATGGGACGAATAATATAACGCCGCATAGCCAACATATTCAAAATCCCCGATTTCCAACCCCATTGAATAGGCTGTTTTTAAACCTTCTAGGGTATTTCCAATTAGTTCTTTGTGATGTTTAACTTGGGCATTGGCAACTTTGATCGCTCGTCCGGAATAGGGTGTCGTATGTTTGAGGGCGAGTTGAATCGCCAGTTCGCCAAATTGATAGCCTAAATTGATGTTATTCCAAACACCGCACAACACTAAACCCATACCCGCATAAGAAAAATCAGAAAAAGGGGCATGACCGTAGTTAATCGACAAATTCACCCTCTCAAAGACCATTAATATAAATAGTAAGGGATCGGTGATATAAGAAGCGCCGGCAATACTAGCCAGAATTCTCATGGCGGCTAGCTTATCGGGATCGGTCATTAAAGGTAAGTCGAGTAAATCGAGTGGCTGGCGATCGCCTAAATTTTGTTGGACTTCTTCTAGCCAAAGTTCGGTACAAGCGCGATCGGGTTCTTCAGGAAATTGACGAATTCCCAATTTTGTTAGGATCTTAAGAGCCACATCGATCGCTTCTCGGAAACAACTTTGAGATTGGAGTGCCTGAATTTTAACTTCATGAGTCATGACAGTATCGAGTAAAGTTCGGGCGTTTTTGAGGGTAATCTCCGCCAGTTCCTCCATCTTTTGAAAATCGCCCTTGAGATAAGCGGACTCTGTTGCTGCTTCATACAAGGCTAAAGTGAATTCATAGCAATCGTTCCAACTATTTGAAGTTAACAGTTCTATTGCCAGCAATAAATAGCTAGATGATGCCTCATAAGCCGTTGCCGCTTTTGCCTTACGTCCCGCTTGAAGATTGAGCTTGCATAGCTTTTGTTGTTCTTCTGGCTCTACAATTAAGCCAAACCCTTCGTTAAAGTGGTTGACCAAATTAAAAATTTTATCGTCTAAATCGGCTGCGGGTGTATTGTGTAGAAGCAAGCGACCAATGGTTAAATGGGTTCTCTGCTTTTGGTCTGCGGGAATCAAAGAATAAGCAGCTTGTTGGACGCGATCGTGCAAAAAACGGTAACTTATTACAATCCCTTTGGCTTTTGGGTCGCCCCTTTCCCCTTCTTGAAAAAACTTGTAGGCTTCGCTCTGGGGTAAAATCAGTCCTTCTCCCAAGGCGTTCCAAAGGGTGGCAGCAACTTCTTCAGCAGAGGTTTCGCAGATAATGGCTAAGGTCTCTAAATCGAATTGATTGCCGATACAAGCAGCTAATTTCAGGACATTTTGGGTTGTTTCGGGCAACTTGTGCAATCGTCGAGCCATAAACTCCACTACATCATCCGTCAGTGCTGCATCTTGCACCTTGACTAAATCGCATTGCCAATATCCCAAATTGCGGTCAAATGCGATCGATCCGTCGATCTGCAATCCTTTCAAGAATTGAGTCGTGAAGAAAGGGTTGCCTTGGGTCTTGCGATAAATTAGTTCAGTTAGAGGTGTTGCCGTTTCCACGCGGCAATGGAGGGTTTCCGCCACCAACCGATTGACATGATGCTCGGATAAGGAAGATAAGGTAATCGTGGAAATTGTGACTTTTCGCTTGCTCAATGCCGCTAGGGTCAACATCAAAGGATGAGCGGGAAAGACTTCATTATCTCGATAGGCCCCCAACAGCAGTAAATATCCGCTCTGGCTATTTCCCATCAGTATCTCGAGCAAGTTTAACGATGCCGAATCCGCCCATTGCAAGTCATCGAGAAAGATGGCTAGGGGATGTTCTTGGGTGGTGAAGACGGCAATAAACTTTTCAAACAGGAGTTTAAAGCGATTTTGCGCCGCACTCCCCGAAAGTTCGGGAGCGACAGGTTGCTCTCCGATGACCCGTTCGAGTTCGGGGATAACTTCCACGAGGACTTGTCCGCTTTCTCCGAGGGCTGCGAGAATCTTGGCTTTCCAGTCAGCTAAATCAGCATCGGATTCGCCAAGCAGTTGGGCCATCAAACTCCGGAAGGCTTGCACGAAGGCAGAGAAGGGAATATTGCGATTGAATTGGTCGAATTTGCCTTTGATGAAGTAGCCTCGATTTTTGACAATCGGTTTGTGGACTTCGTTGATAACGGCGGTTTTGCCGATACCGGAAAATCCCGCGACCAACATCATTTCTGTTTTTCCTTCTGCTACGCCCTCAAAGGCATCGAGAAGGGTTTGTACTTCTTTTTCGCGTCCGTAGAGCTGTTCCGGGATGAGAAAGCGATCGCACAGATCCCGCTCTCCTAACTCAAATATCTCGATTTCTTGGGTTTCTTCGTATTGCCTTCTGCATCGTTCTAGGTCGTATTTCAGTCCGAGGGCACTCTGATAGCGGTCTTCAGCATTTTTTGCCATTAATTTTAAAACGATATCCGAAAGTGGAGGGGGACAGAATTTACCTTCTAAACAAATCCATTGACTCAGTGGCTCGGGATTTTGGGCAATATGAGCGTGAATTACCTCGAAAGGATCGTCCTGGCTAAACGGAATATTGCCCGAGAGCAATTCATAAAATGTCACTCCCAAGGAATAAAAGTCGCTGCGATAATCAATTCCCCGATTCATTCGTCCGGTTTGTTCGGGGGATAAATACGCGAGAGTTCCTTCTAAAACATTGGGGGTTTGTAGGATTTGGATTTCTTTGGGCAATCGCGTAGCAATACTGAAATCGATAAATTGAACTTGTTTGGTGTCTGGATGAATGAGTATATTGGCAGGTTTGATATCTTTATGAATAATATTCTGGCGATGCAGTTGGTGTAGAATCTCTGCCAGTTGGATGGCTATTTCGAGAAATTGTCCGAAAGAGAGAGAGTTTTTGGGGGATTCGGCTAAAGAGATGCCCTCCGTATCCTCCATAATCAGAGCATAGCGGTTTTCATAGCGTTCCAAGGCACAGGTTTTGACAATTCCTTCGATCGCGAGATTTTTGGTGATGGCATATTGATTGCGAAAGCGAACTAATTCTCCAAAAGAAGGATATTCATTATTCATTAATTTGATGACGACTAAACGCCCGTCATTGCGATCGCGACCGCGATAAATGAGAGTGCGATCGCTTTTGTGGAGGAGTTCGCCCGCTTGATAATTGCCAATCCCGGGCAGGTCGGTCGAAATTGCACTCATGTCTACCAATGATTCTCAATACCTCTACACCAGTTTAGGCAAAAATTGTGAAAAACTCGTGAAGGGTTTGGGAAATTTACCATTTTTGTTCTTATCCCAATGGGGATGTTGATGACAGAATTGGAGTAAAATTTCTTGAGAAGAGGTGGTCTGACTCTTACTCCTAGCGGTAGCCAGACTCCGTGATTATTTCGTATTGATACCATATGCAATCCTAATTTTTCGATTTTTCTGATAAACTTCTCCTCACTTTCTCTCTCTTTTCATTTTATTACGACAAAATACAGTTGTTTGAGTGCGGCATTCTGAATGAGCGGAGTGCGGTCGAGACCTTCTCTGTGGATTGAATTCATTTTGTTGTCCGTATTTATTCCACAGTTATACAGAAAAGGATTCGCACTGAAGATTGATAAAGCGATCGCACTCCGATTGCATCGATGCAATTAGTTTGGAGAAATTTCGGGCAATGACCTAAATACCGGGAATATCTCGAAAATTCTCATTAATCTCCTCCTCAACCGTAAAGCTCGTAGCCTGCTTCCATTCATCAAGGGTAAATTGATATCCCAATAGATTTGCCCAATGCACGAAAGTGTCTTCATCAGGGGCTTTGTTCATTTCCTCTCTCAGTTCGGGATTTGCTTGAGCAGCTTGAAATAAACGTCTAACCTCGCTCATGGCCATAGTGGGAATACTCCTACGCGCTTTTTTCCTATACCATACCAACTCGGGGAATTCTTTCCCCATCCCCCTAAAATGAAGTAAAGATTCACGACAGACCCAAGGAAGGATCGACTCGTCCCTATGAAGCTACTTTGCCTGAGCAACGGTCATGGAGAAGATGGTATCGCCGTTCGCATTCTCGAAGAATTGCGAAAACTTCCCAACGCGCCGGAAATTGCATCTCTACCCCTCGTCGGCGAAGGCCGCGCCTATACCAAGGCAGATATTCCCATTATCGGCCCGGTGAAAAAAATGCCATCGGGAGGGTTTATCTACATGGATGGGCGACAGTTGTGGAAAGACGTGCGAGGGGGTTTATTGGGGTTAACCTGCGCTCAAAATCGCCTCGTCCGTCGTTGGGCCAAGCGAGGGGGATCGATTTTGGCCGTGGGGGATATCGTTCCCTTATTCTTTGCTTGGTCGAGTGGGGCAAATTACGCCTTTGTCGGCACGGCTAAATCAGAGTATTATCTGCGGGATGAGTCCGGGTGGCTGTCGCGATCGCGCGGTTTAGAGGGTTGGTCGGGATCCGTCTATTTGCCCTGGGAACGGTGGTTGATGGGTCGCAGGCACTGCAAGGCAGTATTTCCCCGCGATCGCCTCACAACGAGCGTTCTTAAGCAATTCTCCCTTCCGGCTTTCGATTTGGGCAACCCGATGATGGATGGAATTTTCCCCGCCACGCCCGAGCCGATATTTTACGACAAAGCGGCCGGCGAGAAGGAAAAAGTCAGGCCGTTAAAGGTATTATTATTGCCGGGATCGAGAGTCCCGGAAGCCGAGCAGAATTGGCAATTGATTCTCAAAGCCGTTACCAATATCTTGCAGGAGTTTAGCGGACGCTCGGTGCTATTTTTAGCCGCGATCGCCCCGACTTTGGATATTGACTCATTCCGGGGGAGTTTAACGGGGTGGGAGGAAGAAAATGCCCTCCCCGAAGATGCCCCCATTAACGATATTTCCGCCCTCGCTTTTTCTCGGGAAGGGGGACAATTGGTCTTGACGCAAAATGCTTATAATGCTTGTCTGTTAGGGGCGGATTTTGCGATCGCCATGGCAGGAACCGCAACAGAACAGTTTGTGGGTTTGGGCAAACCCGTCATTGCCTTCCCCGGAAGCGGGCCTCAATTCAACTACCGATTTGCAGAAGCTCAAACCCGCTTACTCGGTCATTCCGTAACCCTCGTGCAAAAACCCGAAGAAACGGCAAAAACCATTCAAGGAATTTTAGCCAAACCCGATCGCCTACAACTCATCGCTCAAAATGGCATCAAGCGCATGGGAAAACCCGGTGCGGCGGCTAGAATTGCTCGATGTTTATTAGAAAAAATGAGCGAGTAGACAATGAGAGCCTCGATAGTAGGTAATATTATACTCTTTTTTCAATCCTTAAAACACTTTGGCCTTGCTCGTCCCGAGCAAAATACTAAGAACACTTCGGCTATGCTCGGAGCACTCAAAAAATAACCCATTCTCAACCTTGACCTACTCCTAACCCACCCCCAAAAACACATCCCCAACCCACCCCCTAGCCCCCTGCCAGAGGGAGAACGCAAGAGGGAAGTAACAAACAATAAACAACAAACAACAAACAACAAAAAATGAAACTAAGCCTTTGTACGATTGTTAAAGATGAAGAAAAATCTCTGCCGCAATGCTTGGACAGCGTTAAAGATGCGGTGGATGAAATTATCGTTCTCGATACGGGATCGAGCGATCGCACGCCGGAAATTGCGGCAGAATATGGCGCAAAAGTTCATTATTTTGAATGGTGCAATGATTTTGCTGCCGCGCGCAACGAGGCACTCAAATATGCGGAAGGGGATTGGGTTTTGATTATGGATGCGGACGAACGATTAAACCCGGAAATCGTGCCGCAAATCAAGGTTGCAATACTTGAAGAACAAGCCTTAGTTATTAACTTAATTCGCAAAGAAATCGGTGCTGCCCAAAGTCCTTATTCGCTAACATCTCGCCTCTTTCGCAAACACCCGGAAATTGAATTTTCCAGACCCTATCATGCCTTGATTGACGATAGCGTTGTTGCGTTACTGAAAAAAGAACCCCAATGGCAAATCGTTTCTCTTGGTAGTATTGCTGTCTTGCACTACGGTTACGACCCTAGCGAAATTGCGGCAAAAGACAAGGCGGAGCGGGCCAAAAATGCGATCGAACGTTATATCCAAGAGTATCCCGATGATTCCTACGCTTGTAATAAACTAGGCGCGCTCTATTTGGAAGAAGAGAAAATAGAGGAAGGAATCGAACTATTAAAGCGCGGTTTAAAGGATATCAATGCCGGAGAAATGGTGATTTACGAGTTAAATTATCACCTTGCCAACGCTTATAATCGCCAAAATGATGTCAATCAAGCCGTAATTTACTATCAAGCGGCGCTTGCCCAGAAGATACTCCCCGCGTTAAAATTAGGAGCCTACAATAACCTCGGTACCCTATTATTTTCAGCCGGAGAATATAAGATGGCAGAGCGGGCTTTTTCTGCTAGCGTTGTTGCCGATCGCACGTTTGCGTTTGGTTACTACAATCTTGGCATGACTTTAAAAGCCCAGGGGAACTTTGATAAGGCCATTCAAGCCTACAGCAAAGCGATCGAACTTAAACCCGACTACGCTCAAGCCTATCAAAATTTAGGGGTAGCTTGGTTGAAATGCGGTAACGTTAAAATGGGATTGCAGTGTATGGGGCGAGCCATTGCTTTATTGGAGGTGCAAAATCTACTAGAAGCACAGCGCCTGCGTCAAGAATTGAAAGAGATGGGATTTGAAGTCCCCAAGGTTAAACTAGAATCAATAATAGGCGCTAGGTAATCAACCTCTCGAACCCTCGAACCCACCCCCCAACCCCCTCCCAAGAGGGGGAGAGAAGAAAGAGGAAAGCAAGGGGTGAGTAATAAACAACAAATAACAAACAAGCGGTCAGACCCCGCGTCGGCGTAAGACGCAAGGGAATGCTGACCAAGACACAAACAACAAGCAACAAAAAATAATGAATCCTCTTTTAATCGGTCAAGGACTCCCTCCTTTTGATAAAATTGAACCCTCCCATGTCGTTCCGGCAGTCAAACAGTTATTGCAAGATTTAAACGCGACATTGGAGGCATTAGAAACCTCAGCAACACCGACTTGGGAAGGCTTGGTCGAACCATTAACGGCTGTTGAAGAACGCTTGACATGGACTTGGGGAATTATCGGACATTCTATGGGAGTCAAAAATAGTCCGGAATTGCGAGAAGCCTATGAAACCGTACAGCCAGATCTGGTCAAATTTAGCAATCGACTCAATCAAAGTAAAGCCATTTATCAAGCATTTAAAGCGATTCGAGAAAGTGAAGGCTTTAACACCCTCGAACCCGCCCAAAAACGGATTGTCGAAGCCGCAATTCGCGATGCAGAACTGTCGGGGGTGGCGTTAGAAGGAGAACAACAAGAACGCTTCAACGCGATCGCCCTCGAATTGGCAGAATTATCGACTAAATTTTCTAATAATCTGCTCGATGCGACTAAAGCATTTAAACTCGAATTAACGAGTCTGGAAGAAGTCGAAGGTTTGCCGGAAAGTTGGCTCTCTTTGGCTGCTAATACTGCGCGGGAAGAAGGAGAAGAAAATGCCAATCCTCAAACGGGTCCTTGGGTCGTGACTCTCGATATTCCGTCTTTTGCTCCTTTTCTAAAATACGGAAAGCGCCAAGATTTAAGAGAAAAACTTTATCGAGCCAGAGTCACCCGCGCTTCGGGTGGAGAATTAGATAATAACCCCCTCATCGATCGCATTTTGACCCTGCGCAAAGAACAGGCTGGAATTCTCGGCTATTCCAGCTATGCCGAAGTCAGTTTGGCTCAGAAAATGGCTCCCGATGTAGCCACGGTTGAAAAATTATTGGAAGAGTTGCGATCGCCTGCTTATGAAGCTGCAAGAAAAGAGTTAGAACAGGTTAAAGAATTTGCCAAAACCGAGGATTTAAACCTTTGGGATCTGGCTTTTTGGTCGGAACGACAAAGAGAGGAAAAATACGCTCTCAATGCAGAAGAATTGCGCCCCTATTTCCCCCTCCCTCAAGTTTTAAATGGGTTATTTGGTCTCATTCAGCGTCTTTTTGGGGTAACGGTTGCTCCTGCGGATGGCAAAACTTCAGTTTGGCACGAAGATGTCCGTTATTTTCAAGTCAGTGATGAAACCGGAGAAGCGATCGCTTATTTCTTTCTCGATCCCTATAGTCGTCCCGCCGAAAAACGCGGCGGCGCATGGATGGATGATTGTGTCGGTCGAGGAAAAATCAAAGACAACGGTACGATTAAAAATCGCCTTCCCGTGGCCTATATGGTTTGCAATCAAACGCCTCCCGTGGATGGAAAACCGAGTTTAATGACCTTTGATGAAGTGGAAACCCTCTTTCACGAATTCGGCCACGGGTTGCAACATATGCTAACAAAAATCGATTTTCCGCAAGCGGCGGGAATTAATAATATTGAATGGGATGCGGTGGAATTGCCCAGTCAATTTATGGAAAACTGGTGTTACGATCGCGCTACTTTAATGGGGATGGCAAAACACTATGAAACCGGGGAAACCCTCCCGGAACATTACTACCAAAAACTCTTGGCAGCCCGTCACTATCAAAGCGGTTTGTCAACCCTGCGTCAGTTGCATTTTGGTTTGTTGGATATCGAATTGCACCATCGCTATCAACCCGGAGGAAATGAAAAACCCAATCAAGTTCGCGATCGCATTGCCCAAAATACGACAGTGATTCCCCCACTACCGGAAGACTCTTTTTTGTGTTCCTTCGGGCATATTTTTGCGGGAGGTTATGCCGCAGGCTACTATAGCTATCATTGGGCAGAAGTTTTAAGCGCCGATGCCTTTGCCGCCTTTGAAGAAGTAGGGCTGGAAAATGAAGAAGCGATCGTGGAAACGGGTCGGCGTTTTCGCAATACTGTATTGGCTTTAGGAGGAAGTTTGTCGCCGATGGACGTGTTTAAATCCTTCCGCGATCGCGAACCCAAAACCGAACCGTTATTGCGTCATAAAGGTTTGATGACAGCACGCTAATTAACTTTGATAATGAGCGCAATTGCGATCGCCATCGAGCGCGGTTTCTGGCCTGTTTTATGGTAAAATCCAAGGACATCAAGGGACTAATTTGGGAAAGCCCTTGACTCAATAAGGATATAGCAGGAGTTTTGCAGATCGTGAGCAAAGTTGTCATTACTTCCGATGCCGATTTCGAGCAGGAGGTCTTTCAAGCGCAAACCCCCGTACTTGCCTATTTTTGGGCACCTTGGTGCGGTCCTTGTCGGCTAGTGGCTCCTTCGGTAGAATATATTGCCGAACAGTATGGAGATCGCTTCAAAGTCGTCAAAATGGAGATCGATCCAAACCCTAATGCTGTAAAGCGTTGCCAAGTTGAAGGCGTACCCGCTCTAAGAGTCATTCAAGGGGATAAAATTGTAAAATCTCATGAAGGTGCTATCACCAAGTCCGCCCTCATTGCGATGATAGATGAATGTTTGAATGCCTCTTCTGTAAATTAATCCCCAAGAATTAAGTCCGAACAGTTAAGCCTGAAACCATGCAATTCGCTCGGCGCATCTCTCCTTTGCAAACCAATGTTTTTGCCGATATGGACGAGGCAAAAGCCAAGGCGATCGCGGCAGGACGAGAGCTTATCGATTTATCTTTGGGATCTTCGGATCTTCCGGTCGCCGAACCGATTTTAACGGCGATCGCTTCAGCCCTGCAAGACCCCTCCACCCACGGCTATACCCTATTTCACAGTACCCGACCCTTTCGAGAAGCCGTTGCCCGTTCCTACACGGAAAAATACGATATTTCCATCGATCCCGATACTGAAGTATTACCTCTGATCGGCTGTCAGGAAGGCACAGCACATCTGCCTTTAACTCTTCTCGATCCGGGAGATGTCGCATTGCTGTGCGATCCCGGCTATCCTTCCCATGCTGGAGGAGTCTATTTAGCAGGGGGAGAAGTGTATCTGATGCCCTTGCGAGAAGAACAGCAGTTTTTGCCCGTTTTTGCCGATATTCCCCCAGAGATTGTCAAGCGATCGCGGTTGATGGTACTCAGCTATCCTCATAATCCCACCACGGCGATCGCACCGCTCGAGTTTTTTGAAGAAGCTGTAAAGTTCTGCCAAAACAATAATATCGTTCTCGCTCACGATTTTCCCTACGCCGATTTCATCTTTGCCGGAACGCCAATACCGCCCTCAATTTTACAAGCCGATCGCGAGAAAACCCATTCGATTGAATTCTTCACCTTTTCCAAATCCTATAATATGGGAGGCTTTCGCATTGCCTATGCAATTGGTAACGCCGAACTCATTGGGGCATTGCGTCGGGTCAAAGCAGTCATCGACTTTAACCAGTATCGAGGCATCATGCGCGGGGCGATCGCCGCTTTATCTACAGAACAAAGTCTCGTTCAAGAAACCGTCGCAACATTTCAACAGCGTCGCGATATTTTTGTAAAAGCCCTAAACGAGAAGGGCTGGAACGTTCCCTCACCCCCCGGAACCCTTTATATTTGGGGAAAATTGCCCCCGACTTGGCAAGGTAACTCCCTACAATTTTGCCTGCAACTGGTAGAACAAACAGGGGTTGCGCTGTCCCCCGGTTCCGGTTTCGGTCAAAGTGGAGAGGGTTACGTGCGGTTTGCTTTAGTGCATCCTCCTGAAGTTTTAAAAACCGTCGTGACGCGGATCGCAGAATTTTTGGGACGAATTTGAGGATTTTGCTGAGGACGATCGCCGCTATTTGGCGATTGCGATCGCAGAAGATAGGGTTTTTACTGAGTATATTAAGGCATGGGTAGAGGAAACAGCATCCTGTAAAGCGGCTTTCTACTGCGGTAGAAAAAGCCACCAAAACTTTACCGAAAACCGAGGAAACTTTACAGAACCTTCACCCAACTTTGTCGAAATATCCTATTTAATAGGAATAGGAAAAGGGATAAATTAACGGCTGCCTATCAAGCCTATAGAAACTCGCTCGCACATCCAGAGGAAAATCACTATGAAAGGGATCGCTCAAAAACTTTTAATCGGCACATCTGTTCTCGTCGGCACCATCACCGCTTCTGCACCAGCTTTAGCTGGAAGTTTAACGGGGGCAAACATTGACCCCACTGAGCCTTATTTAATTTACGATACAGTAGCTTGCGGTATTTCGACATCGGGAATCTGTACCGAACTTTCCAATACTGCCAGCGCGCAAGATGTATTAGATAATTTGGGTAACGTCGAACTTAGCGGGAGTACCTCAACTTCTGGTGCTGCCGATTTTACTAACCGGACTACTTTAAACGGAATCGTTGATGGCAGTGCGATTACCCTTAGCAGCCTGAATGCCGCTGATTGGTTTGGAGCCGGCAACACCACCACATCCTATGGTGATAATAATTTTGCAAACGATTGGTTTAACGACGCATTAGCCGCATCTGGAGTTAACAGCACACTCTTATTAGCAGCAGGCTATACAAGCACCGCAGACTTCTTTAATGATTTTCGCGACAGTGGCGGCTTCGAGCGCTTCAGCGATCCCAATGTTGCCTCCGTTGAAGGCGATGGCAATGGCGGACTGGAAATTGTTTTAGCCGGACACTTTGATGCAACGGCTCAGTTAGTTCCCTTCTTATCTCCACAGCAACAAGCTGCACTAGCAATGTTTGCCGGTCCCATCCAAATCAGCGAAGTCGTGAAAGTGACCTATAATGGTGTAACTTCTTTCCAATATGGATTCTCTGCAACTCCTTCTGGCATAGTTGAAGTCAGCGACGAGGTTTCTCACAATGGAAATTACACCCTGAGTCAAGTTTATAACACCGACGAACCCGAAGGTGTTCCCGAACCCTCTACAATTCTTGGTTTAATGGCGATCGGCGGTCTGGTTGCTGCTTCTAAGCGCAAGTCCGAAAAAGCATAAGTCAAGTAAGATTGCGACAACACAAGCACTCATAATCTCGGAAAGGAAGCAGATGTCTGCTTCCTTTCTCGCGTCATGGGTCAGAAAAATCGCTAAAAGATCCGAACACAGTCAAAGCAACGCCGCGTCAATGGTGGAATGTCGAGAGAATGGATAGCGATCGCAACAACTTGATAAAGTAAGAAAATACCCATTACTTTTCAATTTTTAGGGCACCGATGACCGAGCAACTCAAACCAAACTGGGTTGGTGAAGACCTTCTCTCGCGATTTGTCAATCTTTTGATTCAGACAAAACCCCTCTACAACATTATGAAATTCCAGGCTCGCAAGACGATGATTGCCACTGCCGAAAAAAATGGCATCCCTTGGCGAGAAACCTATCAGAAACTCGATCGCTCTGCTGCTAAAAGTATTCTTCCCGAAACAACCAACTCGGAACTCACTTATCCAGAGTATTATCAAGTTCCCTTTCATGCTTATAATGAAGGCAACCTCTGCTGGAAAGCTGCATTTGAAGCCGAACCCGCAACCAAAGCAGTTGGTTTGCGCGTTTGGAAGGGCGAAAAGCTCACTTGGCAGGAAGCCGAACAACGAATGCGCGGCGCGTTTCACGATATTCTGGGCGAATATAGTCCCTCCAGAGTTCGAGATATCCTCGATGTCGGTTGTTCTGTGGGCATTTCTACGTCTACGTTGCACCAGTATTACCGCCAGAGGCAGCAAGAACTCTTGCGTACCGTGGGTTTAGACTTATCACCCTATATGCTTTCCGTTGCCAAAGTGCGCGACGAAAACAGCGAGATCGATCGCTGGGTTCATAGCAATGCCGAAGCAACCGAATTTAGCGATCGCAGTTTTGATATTATTACCCTGCAATTTCTCCTACACGAATTACCCCATCATGCCAGCAAAGTTATTTTTCAAGAAATGCTGCGCATTTTGCGACCCGGGGGCATTTTAGGGATTCTCGATAATAATCCCCAATCTCCTGTCATTCAAAATTTACCTCCCGCTCTCTTCGTGCTGATGAAAAGTACCGAACCTTGGAGCGATGAATTTTACACTTTTGATATCGAAACAACATTAAAAGAAGTCGGTTTTGAGTATAAAACGACCATTGCCAGCGATCCTCGCCATCGCACGATCGTCGCTCAAAAACCTATTGAGAACTGACCAGAATGCGACCGCGTTTAACCGATCGCAAAATGCGATCGATCGCTTGTCTCTCTTCTTCGGCAAGATCGTCTTTGAAGGTTGCTGCCATTAAACCATAGCGATCTGAAAGTGTTAAAATTCCCGTCTCGGCAACAGAAGAAAAAATTTCAGAAATTGCGCCGGGGAGGAGTTCGAGTTGGTTGAACATAATCTTTTAAACCTTTTTTCTTGACATCTCTATCATCTCTTATTTACTCTGAGAAAAGTGTGACACCTCTCTTAAAGTCATGAGAAGGGGATCGAGTTTTTAGATGATAGATAATACAAAAAAAAAGCGATCGCGAGAAGGAATAAGACCGATCTGGATCGCTTCGATAGGTGAAAAAAAAAATTCCCGACCGAAAAAGATGGTCGGGGAAACTACTAAGAGTGAGAGGAAGTCAAAACTATTTAAAATTTAAAATTAAAGCACGAGGCGGGTTACTTTTAGGCCGCAGCCATGCTTCGACTTGGCTCAGCGACCAGTTGAATGCGTCCGCGTTTGATGGCGCGCAGCAGGCGATTTACGACTCTTCTTTCTTCTTCTGCGAGATTTTCGTTTAAAGTCGCAGCCATTAAACCGTAGCGATCGGACTGAGTTAAAATTCCTGTTTCGGTAGCTGTAGCGAAGATTTCAGCGATTGCACCAGGGAGAAGAACGATTGAGTTAAACATGATAGCTTGGGGGTGACTTCCTTATCGACAATTACATCATCCCCTTTTTTTCCTTCTCTCGAAGCGATCGCCCTCCGGTTAGGATGAGAATGCGATCGGGTTTTCACCTGACGGAAAGTACGGAGAAGGTGCGATCGCGATCGCGCTTTACTGTTTCTGAGATGTGGCTAAAATCCACGCGATCGCACTCCCTTTAATCATTCCCCCAATGCCGCCACTCGCTCCACCCAAGATAAACCAGCCAGCAATATCCGACCCATCAGACCCCCCAACCAAGAAGTCCATCGCATACACGGCAAACCAACTCACGCTACTCATCCATCCCAGACTACTGGCAACAATCCACAAATAGGCTCTCTTGCAGTTCCGCAAAAGCACCAACCATTGGAAAAACCCCACGATCGCCCCCCCAACAAAAGCACCGAGGAAGAAACCCAGACCATAGCTGCTCAATACAGATAAGCCCAATAATTCCCCCGATACTATTGAAAAGGATAAACTCCAGAATGCCCCCAATAATCCTAAAATTGCACCGATCGCCGTTGCGGGAATCCACCAAACTGCATGGCGAATCCGCCGACGCAATATAGCCCATTGGCTCAAGCCTAAAGGCAAAAAAGTCAGAAGAGTCAGGATGAGCAAAACAATTCCTTGTAGGTTGGGGAAAGATTCGACCAGGGGCGCAAGGAACCAAAAACTCCAGCCGAGGGGAATGGATAGACCCGTTGCCAAAATCCACTGTATCCAGAGGGGAAGCGGTTGCGATTTGCGTCTCATGTCTTATCTGTTCTGTAGGAGTACGGTTTCAGTCATAACAATTTTTGGCAGGAGGTCGCTTTTGCTCGTTTTAAAAGTTTTGTAACGCATTTCTGGGGAAAAACTAAAGTTTCGCACCCGTTTTGCGGCAAGATGTCATACCGGAGGTGTTGCCTTTCTCACATGAAATCATGAAAAAATTACTGGCTGTTTTTGCTGTCGTCTTATTAGCGATCGCGGTATTTCCTCCCCAACCCGCTTTAGCACAAGTCTTTTTTCCCTCTCCCAAAGGGTTTACCATGACTCAAGCCTGTGATGCCACTCGTTCTATCAAAAAAGGAGGCGATCCCCTTGCCTTACACCTCGAAGCAACTTACAAGGCATTGGCAACAAATAAAGCCAAAGGAGCCAGTCACGTTTATATTAACGCCAACGGCAAGCGCAAATGGGTAGCGATCGCCTGTGGAATATTTACGGATGGGACGAGTTTTCCGACCCCTTCCCCAAAACAACCAAAAGCCCCAAGTAGTCCCAAGATATCTTTTTCGCCCTTCTTCGATACGGAAGATAATACGGTTTGCTTGCCGAAAAGTGGTTGCGTCGATGTCACTCCCGAACCCCCTCAACTGGATGATTTCGATCTCGCTGTGAATGAAGTTTGCGGCGAACCGGGAAAGGTGGTCAGCCCTCAAGAATTTAAAGACCTCCTGAATACCCATCCCGAGGTTTTGGCGGAAATCCAAGACTATACTGACGGGAAAGTGTATGGCGATCGCCCTGCCCTCAAAACAACCGCAGCCTATCTAGACGATCTAACGGATGCTTGGTTTAACGTGTATGGCTTCGATCACATCTTTTGCGGCGAACCCGTTCCCGGGGGGAAAATTGGCGGACTGCACTACCACGGTCGCTATTTAGATTTACAGGAAAAAGGGCTGGCAGGTCGTCTCGATAATAACGAAAGTCAAGAAGAAGTCGCAGAAGGAGTAATTTATACCATCGGGGCAGCGATCGAAGTTGACGGACAGCTTGCCTCATCGCGGATTAAAGGCTATGGCTATACCCTCAGCGCTGAAGATTTAATCAAATTTTCTACCCGCGCGTTTGTCGATAATCCCACAACTAGCGATCGCAGTACGGCTTGTTTGTTGCCCATTAAAGACGATGGCGAAACGTTTACAACGGTGTTTGTGCGGCGATCGCAAGGCATTCGCACCTTTTACCCCGATGCCAGTCCCTCCGATCGCGATCCCATCTGTTTTCAATGAACGATTATCAATTGAAGAGAGAGGAGAGAACTTGGCATCTCTCTCCTTTTTTCTGTCGAAGCAGGCGATCGCAAAGCACAAAATACATTTTGGAATCATACGATGGTTGTGAGAATTAAGCCAATTTTAATCAAGGCAGTATTGGCAATCATATTGGCTTTCTTTTATCTACAACTCCCCTACTTTCCTTCTCCTATTCCTTCTTTACAATCTTTTCCAGAATCTCTCTCTTTTATTCAGCTAATGGCTAATCCTCTTCTATTTCATAATAGAAAGATTAGAGCAATCGGTTTTGTAGTGCTCGAATATGAAAACTCATCGC